>JAQGPD010000288.1 GCA_028293305.1 Verrucomicrobiales bacterium
GCCCGGGCCGCATTCTTCGAGGGCTTTTTGGATATTTTTCCAAGGCAGTTCGGCGGAGCCGGTCCCTTTGGAGTCATCGCCTTTGGGGTCCACATGCCATGTCGCGGCGGAGGCGGAAAGTAGGGCGAGGCCCAGGGCGACGATGGCGATGAAGGCGGCGGCGAAACCCGTCGGGCGGAGAGGATTCCTTGACAAAAAGTGGCGTCGCACGCGGGTTGCTGGTGGACACACCGGCCAGCCATGGAGGTTGAAGTCCAAGCCGGGGCCGGTGCTGAGGTTGGAGCCCCCGCCGCGGCCGGGACTGGAAAGGAAATTCGAATCGGAAATGGGACCGGTGTTCACGGCGGGAACATAGGTAAAAGGCGAGCCGGATAACATGGGAAAAACTGGCGCAGAACAGGCGGGACGGGAATCGAAAATTGCTTTATTGGTTTTTCGCTCGTAATCGGCCCTGATTTAGGCTGAAAGTTCACACTTCCACGCTCTTATCACCACTCTGCCCTTTATTAACTCAAAAGGGTGAGCCATTCCTCAAATTCATCTGATCCCACCCAACCACCCCATGACCAACCGTCGTACCTTCCTCAAAAAATCCGGTGCCGCAGGCCTCGCGGTCAGCGCCCTTGGATTTCCCTCCATCCTCCACGCCCAGAATAAAGGCGACAAATTGAAGCTCGCCATGATCGGCGTCGGCGGCATCAACGGCAGCCACGCCGGCATGATCAAAAATTCCGGTGACATCGTCACGGCCTATGTGGACGTGGACACCAGCAAATATGGCAACTACGAAGCCAACAAAGACGACCCGAACTGGAAGGACGCGAAGGGCTTCCAGGACTACCGAAAAATGTTCGACGAAGTCGGCAAGACCTTCGACGCCGTCATGATCGGCACCCCCGACCACCATCACTACCCCGCCACCGCCCTGGCCATGATGGCCGGCAAGCACTGTTACACCCAGAAGCCCCTCACCCACACCGTCTGGGAAGCCCGCCAGCTCCTCATGGGCGTGGAAAAATACAAAGTGGCCACTCAGATGGGCAACCAGGGCCACTCCAACGACGGCAACCGCCGCATTTATGAATACGTGAACAGTGGCATCCTCGGCGACATCACCGAGATCCACTGCGTTTCCAACCGCCCGATCTGGCCCCAGGGCGGACCCCGCCCGACCGGTGAAGACGCCATCCCCGCTGGTCTCGACTGGGACCTGTGGCTCGGCGGCGCTCCAAAACGTGCGTTCAAGAGCGGCGTCTACCATCCGTTCGCCTGGCGTGGCTTCCTCGACTTCGGCGGCGGCGCGCTCGCCGACATGGCCTGCCACACCATGGACTCCATCTTCATGTCCATGAACCCCGGCTACCCGATTTCCGTCGAAGTGTTGGAAATCAACGGCCAGTCCGACGACATGTTCCCCACCGGCGCCATCCTGCGCTGGAGCTACGGCCCCGGCAAACTGCCTAACGGCAAGGACCGCCCGGGCTTCACCGTCACCTGGTATGACGGCAAGCTGAAGAACGAAAAAGGCGAGGACGCGCTCGCTCTCGAACGCGTCGCCAAAGTCATCGGCGAGGAAAAACTCCGCATGCCCGACGGCTCCCTCCAGAAGATCCCGACCAGCGGCAACGTTTACATCGGCACCAAGGAAAGCCTCCTCGTCACCGGCGACTACGGCGACCGCTCCCGCATCATCCCTGAGGCGAACATGCAAAAAATCGGCAACCCGCCGAAACTCATCGAGCGCTCCATCGGTCACTATCAGGAATTCCGCGAAGCCGCCCTCGGCCTCAAACCCGTGGACTATCCCGGCTCCAACTTCCGCTACGCCGCGCCATTCACCGAAACCATCCTGCTCGGCAACGTCGCCCAGCGCGTGGAAAAAGGCAAAAAGCTCCTCTGGGACGCCAAGGCCATGGCCTTCACCAACAGCCCGGAAGCCAACGCCTTCATCACCAAGACCTACCGTCCAGGTTGGGAATTCAAAATCGGCTGAGCCCGATCCTCCGCCGACCCGCCCGGCCGACCCCGGCCCGGCCTGCTCCACGGCCACCCTTCAAAAAAGCGCTCCCCGTCCCGGCGGGGGGCGTTTTTTTTTGCCACGAAATACCCCGTGCTCCGGAAAAAGGACGGATGGCCAAAGTCGGAGGAAGAAAAATCCGAAAGATGATAGGCTAAAAAACTGAGGTTGGAAAGTAGGAGGTAAAAGGCGAAAGGTGGGAGGCGAAATCTGGTAGATGGTAGGCGAAAGGCGGTAGGCGGTATCTGGTAGGCGGTAGGTGGTAGGTGGTAGGTGGTAGGTTGATGGCCGAAGGCTTGGGAGGCGCAGCCTCTTTGGAGTGCGCGCGGCTTGCCGCCGCTTTCTGCAAGCAGGCTTGCCTGCGCCGAACGGAGTTGCAGCTCCCCATCGCCGCTGAAGCCACCCAACACGGCAGCAAGCTGCCTTCCGGAAAGCGGCGGCAAGCCGCGCACACTCCAAAGCCGGTCCCCGGCAAAATCCCCGAACTTATCCGACTTTTCGCTGTTCCCATTACTTCTCAGCCGACGCTCTCTCCCGCAGCTGAGCCCCCCCCGCCATCACCGCCGCCAAAAACCCACAATCCCCCTTGGCCTTCACCCGCCGGTCGTGCTCAGTGCCGCATGCCTTCCGCCGCCATTTTCGATCTTGATGGAACCTTGCTGGATACCTTGGACGACCTCGCCGATTCCGCGAACGAGGCCCTGGGTTCGTTTGGTTATGCCGTGCATCCGGTGGAGGCTTACCGCACTTTTGTCGGAGACGGAATGGCGGTGCTGATGGAACGCATCCTGCCAGCCGAGGCCCGCGGCGCGGAGGATGTTGCGCGGCTGCTAACGAACTACAAGGCGGCCTACGACCGGCGCTGGAAATCCAAAACGCGGCTCTATCCCGGGATTTTCGAATTGATAGCGACCCTGAATGAACGCGGCATTCCCCTCGCCATCCTATCCAATAAACCGCAGGCCTACACTGAGGTCGTCATGGGGCATTTTTTTCCGGACCACCGGTTCGACCTCATCTTCGGCCAACGCGAAACCGTCCGCCGCAAACCCCATCCGGACGGTGCGCTGGAAATCGCGGATCATTGGAAACTGGATCCGGCGGAAATCATTTTCATCGGCGACACTTCAACGGATATGGACACCGCCACCGCCGCCGGCATGATCCCCGTGGGCGTGCTGTGGGGATTCCGTCAGGAGGAGGAGCTGCGGAAACACGGGGCGCGGTTTTTGGTGAGGACGCCCGGGGAGATTTTGTCGATTTTTGAGTGAGGGATCGGGATCGGATTTTGGGTTGGGTCAGTGAAATTTGCTTGGAGATAGATACACCTCAGCGAGCTTCGGTTGGGAAAGCTTTGACAAGTCAAAGCACTCCA
>JAQGPD010000155.1 GCA_028293305.1 Verrucomicrobiales bacterium
ATGGTGGCGGAGCTGAGCAGGCCGTTTTGATCCGCGGTTTCGGCGGGGAGGTTGATGCTGGTGGAACTGAGTTTGGGCCATGCGTTTTTCGTCGCGGTGGCGGCCTCCGTATTGCCGGTTCCGGAGATGATCTCATAATACCATTCGCCGAGTTTGGGGAATTCCTTGGCATTGTCAGCCAGCACAATGGCCATGCGCCGGTCCTTGAACTTCCCGGCGAAGGAGGCGTGGAAAAACGCGGTGTCGTGCCAGAGACGTTCCGCCAGCTCCGCGGTGTCCGAGGGGTCGAATCCCTTGGAATACAAAACTTTGAAATGCGGCGTCTCCGCATAGCGGAAGGAAAGGCCCGCGATCTTGATTTCCCCGGCGTCCTTGACGATGGATTTGTTATTGAACTTCATCTCCTTCGCGGGGCTCGGCACCTTGACTTTTCCGGTGGGTTTCGAGGCGAATCCGCTGGTTTTTTCCTCCGGGGCAAACTCCGCGATGTAGTCCAGATCGCCGAAGCTGAGGGCGGCCCTGGGCACTTTCAGGGTGGTGCCCGCCTTGTCCTTGAGCAGGACGATATCTCCCTCCGTCTTAATGAGTTCCGCATCGATGGTCCGACCGTCCAGGCTGATCCAGGTGCGCGGTTCCAAGGCCTGGAGACGTCCGGCGGGGAGGAACGCGAGGGCGAGGGAGAGCGCGAAAAAGGCGGCCCCTCTGAGGAGCGGGCGTTTCGGGGGAAAATGCGTCCGGGTCATCATAGTGATTGAAATAATCCGGGAACACGGGTGATTGTCCAATGGTTTCCCAAGCCGGATTTTGCCGCGCGCGGGAGCTGCGGAAATCAACCTTTTGATGATCTTTATGAACATTCGAAAACTCCCGGTTCTGTGTCTGGCGCTGGCCCTGCCAAGTTTATTTCCGCTGCCGTCCCAGGCGCAGGAGGCCTCGGTATACCGGCGGTTCAGCACGCGGGACGGGAAGCCGTTCTATGCTGTGGTTGTGGAGAAAACGACCACCAGCGTAACCCTTAAATTGCAGGATGGAAGGAAGGTGACCAAGACGCTGCGGGAGCTGGAGGAACCGGATCAGAATTTTGTCAGGAAGTGGACCAAGTTCAAGGATGATCTTTTGAACAATGCGGAGTTTTCCAAATTGACCGTGAAGGAAATGTTGGAGCTGCGCGGCTATCAATCCTTTGAATTTGATATCGAGGGCAACCATATCTTCGTGGAAGGCCAGGTGAATGGGAAGCCGATGCGGTTCATGGTGGACACGGGGGCGGATTCCTCCCTGATCCACAGCGGTTCCGCGGAGGAGGCGGCGTTGGAGGTGGGGCCATATGAAGTGCCGATTTTCGGCGTGGGCGGCAAGGCGATGGCGGCGGTGACCATGGTGCCGAGCATCAAGTTGGGGGACGCGGTGATCGAGAAACGCAAACTGCTGGCGACGGATCTGTTTCAAAAAGGGAAGATGCCGAAAGACTATGATGTGATTTTCGGCGCGGATTTTCTGCGGGAATTGGATGCGGTGATCAGTTATCGGGAAGGGCGCATGTTTCTGAAGCCTGACAATATCAATAAGCCTGACAAGCCGCGCGGGAGTGCGGGTGCGGGCGCGGCGGCGGAGGTGAAGGCGGAATTCCGGCGCTGGTCCATGGCGGACGGCAAGACTTTCACGGCGGCGCTATCCGATAAAAACGACAAGGAATCCAAGGCTTTGTTCCGCTTCCAGGATGGGAGGATCGCGCCATTGGAATACGCGAAACTGGCCGAGGCGGACCGGAGCATGGTGGAGAAATGGAGCAAGCTGCGGGACGACCTGGCGAAGCAGCAGGACTTCCGCACCTTGACGGTGAAGGAGTTGCTGGAGCTGCGGAATTACCAGTCGTTTGATTACCGTTTGTCAGGAAATCATATTCTGGTGGACGGGGTGCTGAACAACACCAAGGCGCGGTTTTTGATAGACACCGGCGCGCACGGTTGTGTGCTGCACCTGGGTTTCGCGCAGAAGGCGGGTCTGACCATCGGGCCCATGGATCAGAAGATTTTCGGAATCGGCGGCGAGGCACCGGCGGCGCTGGCGAAAGTGCCCAACATGAAAATCGGGGACAGTGTGATAGAGGACCGTGAGGTTTTGGTGGCGGATTTATTCAAGGACGGGCAGGCGTTGGAAGGGCAGGGGGATCACGATGCCTTGTTCGGGGCGGACTTTTTACGCGAGTTGGACACGGTGATCAGCTACAAGGAAAACCGGATGTTTTTGAGGCCCGGGATCAGTGATAAACCTGACGGGGGTGCCTTACCGAAGCCCAGGGAATCCCCCGATACTCCGCCAAAATAGGCCGGGAATTGGCTATTGACAGCGATGGACTAGCGGCCAGGATGGCGGCCCTATGTCGCTGACACCCCGTCCATTTACATTGTTGTTTTTTGGCCTGTTGGCCGGGGGGCTTTTTTGCGGACAATTGGCGGCCGAGTCGCGCATGTGGACGAGCACGGAGGGCAAGAACATCCAGGCCGAGTTGGTGGATGTGCTGAATGGGGAAGCGGTGCTGAAGGTGGCCGGGCAGACGAATACCGTGCGGGTGCCGTTCGCGCGGCTGAGCACGGGGGACCAGGAGTATATCAAGGCTTGGAAAAAGCCCGGCGCGCCGGTTCCCGGGAAGCAGGACAAACCCGGTAAGGCGGATCCGAAAAAACCGGCCGACCCGAAAAAGCCTGGCACGCCTGAATCGGACGATGAGGACGCCGACGGGGAGGGGAAGGACACGGACGCGGAGGACAAGGACGCGGAGGAGGAGACGAATGATGCCACGGGTTTTCCGATCGGGGTGAATTCGGTGGTGAAGCGGGATGAGAATGGTTGGCCGGAGGTGGTGGCTTTGAAGGAGAAGCCGGCTTTCACCGTGGTGAAGGAGGACAAGACGGAGGATTCATTCATTTATCGGAGCGACCACTTTGAATTTGCCTCGTCCCAGCGCTTGAGCGGGGAAATTGTGAGGGAATTCAGCCGGCTGTTCGAGACGTCGTTCGAGGCGGTGGTTTGTTTGCCGCTGCGGTTGAATCCGAAGCCGCCGGCGGGGTTTTTCAAAGTGAAATTGTTCGCGACGTCGGAGGCCTATTATACAGCGGGAGGCATCCCTGGTTCCGCGGGGATGTATACGGGACGGACGAAGGAAATCATGGTGCCGCTGCCGTTCCTCGGGGTGAAGCAGATCGGCCAACGCTGGGTGCTGGATGACCGGGACGGGAATCACACGCTGGTGCATGAGGTTGTGCATCAGGTGATGCACGATTGGCTGATCTACCTGCCCACGTGGGTGACGGAAGGGATCGCGGAATACATCACGGCGGGCCGTTATGCGAATGGCCGGCTGACGCTGCGCGGGCATGGGAAAAACATGGAGGACTACAAGGACAGCGGCGGCCGGGAGACGAAAATGGTGGCTTTGGACAAGCTCATGAGCATGGATGACGAGACCTGGGCGCGGGCGCTGACCACGGGGGGCGCGAGTGCCAACTACCGGACGTCGATGCTGCTCTTTTATTTTTTCTGTCACGAGGACGGAGACAAAACGGGCAAGGCGATGATCGATTATTTCAAAGCCCGGCGCAAAAAATACGGCGACGACAAGGAGGAACGCGAGTCCATCCTGGTCCGCGGCCGGGATGGCGCGGCGCTGCTGAAGGACTTCAAAAAAGGCCTGGCGTCCGTGGGGATCCGGCTGTCGTGAGAGTAGCCCGCTCAGTCCTCTGAGCGGTTTTCAGCTGCCGCAGAGTAGTCCGCTCAGTCCTCTGAGCGGTTTTCAGCTGTTTGGTTTTTCAGCGATATGGCCGGGGCTTTGGGTAAAGCCGATTCTTTGGGTAAAGCCGATGCTTTGAGAA
>JAQGPD010000298.1 GCA_028293305.1 Verrucomicrobiales bacterium
TGGAGTGCCTGACCGAACACTTCGCCGTGCAATACGACGGGAATCTGGAGTTCCCCGCGGAAGGCACCTATGAATTCCATCTGGCCTCGGACGATGGCGCGGAGCTTTTCATCGATGGAAAATCGCTCATGAAAATGGACGGCATCCATCCCGCCGAAATCCGCTCCAAAAAAATCCGCCTCAAAAAGGGGCCCATCAAAATCCATCTCGATTACTTCGAATACACCGGCCAGGAACAACTTTACCTGGGCTGGTCCGGCCGGAATTTTTCGGAAACCGCCCTATCCGAATGGATTCACCCCAGCCGCGACAGCAATGCCACGGTCAAAGCGGATGAGAACGAGTTCACCGGCATCCCGCTGGCTCCGGAAAATGGAGAGGCCATCATCTACCGGAATTTCATCGCCGGCTCCAGCCCGCGCGGCATCGCCGTGGGCTATCCGAATGGAGTGAACCTGTGCTTCGACGCCAATCAAATGGCCCCCGCGCTTTTCTGGCAGGGCGCCTTCATCGACGCCAAGCGCCACTGGACCGGACGCGGCAGCGGAGCCCAGCCACCGCTCGGGTATAACTTATTCAAAGCCACCCCGCCCGGGGCCGCGCTGGCCATCCTCCCGGACGCCGCCGCCCCCTGGCCAGCGGCGAAGGACCGCGCGGATATGATGCGTTTCCGCGGTTACCGGCTGGATGATAAACGGTTCCCCACCTTCAAATACGAAATCGCCAGCGTCACGGTCTCGGAGTCCTATCAACCCGCCGGCACCGCCGCCGGCAATGACCTCCGCGTCACCCGCACCCTGCTTTTCTCCGCCCCGCAACCCACCTCCGGCATCCACGTCCGCGTGGCCGCCGGGCCCGGTTTGAAGCCGGATGGCGATGGCTGGTCCGGCGACGGATTCCATCTCACGCCCGACCTCGGCCAACCTTTCCTCCGCGGTCAGGAACTGCTTATTCCCGTCATTTTCACCGGCGACACCGCCAGCGTTTCCTGCACCTATCATTGGAAACCCTGACAAGAAAAACGGCCGGACCGGACCCCACCCCCGCGCCCGCCGATCACCCATCATAACACTTTCAGCGACACCCCACTTTCCAGTCTTCCCGCCATGCGCCCCGTGCTCCTAACTTTCCTCCTCGGCACCTCCCTGCTCCGCGCCGCGGATCCCACGGAATCCGATTACTATCCGATCCAGCCGATCCCGAATCCTGACAAACTCGTCCTGGAAATCGGCGCCCTCACCCACACCCCGGACGGCCGGATCTTCGCCGCCACGCGACGCGGCGATATTTTCACGGTGAAAAACGCCCTCGGGCCTGACGTCTCCGCCGCCACCCTGACACGCTACGCCTCCGGCCTGCATGAATGCCTCGGCCTGGCGTGGAAAGGAAATTCCCTCTACGCCACGCAACGTCCCGAAGTCACCCGCCTGACGGATGAAAACAACGACGGCCGCGCGGATGTTTTCGAGACCCTCAGCGATCAATGGGGCATCAGCGGCGACTACCATGAATACGCCTTCGGGTCGGACTTCGACCGCCAGGGAAATTTATGGGTCGCCCTCTGTCTGACAGGCTCCTTTTCCAGCCAGACGGAATACCGTGGCTGGGCCCTGCGCGTCACCCCGGAAGGCCTCACCCTGCCCTCCGTGTGCGGCCTGCGCAGTCCCGGCGGCATCGGTTATAACGCCGAAGGCGACGCCTTTTACACCGACAACCAGGGCCCATGGAACGGGTCCAGTTCCTTGAAGTTTCTGAAACCCGGCTCCTTCGCGGGTCATCCGGGCGGCAATGATTGGTTCAAAGTCACCACGGAAATCGGCGACCGTCCGCCGAACCCCAACGACAACAGCCGCATGGTGAAGGAACGCGAACGCATTCCCACCCTCATCCCTCCCGCCGTCATGCTCCCGCATGCGCGCATCGGGCAGAGCCCCACGGCCATCATCTGCGACACCACGGGCGGCAAGTTCGGGCCATTTCAAAACCAGCTCTTTGTCGGGGAACAATGCTACAGCAACATTTCCCGCGTCAGCCTGGAACAGGTCAATGGCGTGTATCAGGGCGTCGTGATTCCTTTTGTTGAAGGATTTGGAAGCGGCATCATCGGCATGACCCTCACCCCGGACGGCAAAATGTTCGCCGGCGGCTCCGACCGTGGCTGGGGCTCCCGCGGCGGAAAACCCTACAACCTGGACCGCGTCGTCTGGACCGGCAAAACGCCGTTTGAAATACTCAACATGAAGGCGGCCCCGGACGGCTTCACCCTGTCCTTCACCGCCCCCGTCGATCCCGCCTCCGCCGGCAACCCCGCCAGCTACGCCATGGAAGCTTGGACCTGGGCCTACCGCGAGGAATACGGCGGTCCGGAAGTGGATCAGGTCACCCCGAAAATCACCGCCGCCACCGTCACCCCGGACGGCCTCGGCGTGAGTCTCAGGATCAGCCCCCTGACGAAGGGGCACGTTCACTATCTCAATTCCTCCGGCGTCCGCTCCGCCGCCGGCGTTCCTCTTTTGCATGCGGATGCGTATTATACCTTGAATGAGATCCCTTCCCCATGATTTTTCCGCGAAGAAAAATGTGAAATTTCATGTTGCCAAAGAATCCCCCGCCCCCCTAGTTTAACCACACTGCGATTTTTATGAAAAAGACCATCCTGATCCTCCTGACCGTCGGCATCGCCGGCCTGAGCATGGCAGACTTCCAAGCCCCCCCGGCTGAGAAGAACGGCCCCATCCGCAAATTGAGCCGCGCGCTTTCAAACATCGTTTACGGTGTCACCGAAATCCCGAATCAATTCAAAAAAACCGACCGTGAGGAAGGTGGCTCCGCCGCCGGAAGCTACGGAGTCATCCATGGCACCCGCAAGACCATCGCCCGTCTCGGCTTTGGGATCTTCGAGCTCGTCACTTTCCCCTTCCCGGCTTACAAAGGCACCTACAAACAGCCTTATCCGGAAAACCTCCGCGAGTCCACCCACCCCAGCACCGGTTACCTCGAGTTCCCGCCTGAATTGGGCTTCGTCTCCGGCACCCAATACACCCGCGAGCAGTTCAACTGAGCCGCGCACCGGTTTTTCCGTTTCCTGACGGATCATCCCTGTCCAAGACCTCTTTTCCGCAAGGAAAAGAGGTCTTTTTTCTAACCACACCCCAGCCTCAACTGCGCTTTGCTAATTGCCTGACCCTGCATATCTTATAGTAGTTTTGAGAAATCCCATGGCTGAACTCCGCACCCTCCAAGGCCACGCCCTTCTTCTCCCGGAAGGAAGCGTCACCGTGGGTTCGGATCCGGAAAACGAAATCCCCATCGCCTCCCATCTCGGCCTCGCCGCCCACCACTTCAGGCTCCAACCCTGGCAAGGCGGACACTTTTTGGAGGACACCGGCTCCGGCCTCGGAACCTTGGTGAACGGGCATCCAGTCAGCTGGAAACCGCTCCTCAACGGCGACATCATCACCGCAGGCGACCTCCAACTGGCCTATTCCCAAAATCACCCCGCAGCCCACCGGACCACCCCCACCGCTCTGGCTCCAGCCCCCGGCATCGCTCCCCCTCTTTCTTTCCCCTCTCCGGCAAACCCCGTGCCGGGAGGATTTCCCGGCAGCCTCAGCTTCCCGGAGCCCGCCGCACCATCCTCTCCAGCCT
>JAQGPD010000376.1 GCA_028293305.1 Verrucomicrobiales bacterium
CCTGGTGCGGTCCATCGCGGCCATTATAAAGGACGGGGGAATCCGGGTTTCGGATGAGCTGACGATCATGCCCGATCCCATCCTGACGGGCCGCAATGAAGCGAAATTGAAGGAGTGTGCGGCCAAGGCGGGATTGGATCTGCCGGTTTCCACGGATTTGGATGCCGTGTTGGCGGATCCGGCTTATCCGGTGTTTTTCGATGCCTCGCTGACGCAATTGCGCGGTGGTTTTGTGGATCGTGCGGCGGCGGCGGGGAAAGCGATCTACTGTGAGAAACCGACGGCGGTGAATCTGGCGGAGGCTCTGCGTTTAGCGGACGTGGTGGAAAAAGCGGGTGTTAAAAATGGTGCCGTCCAGGATAAGTTATGGTTGCCGGGAATCTTGAAGTTCAAGGCTTTGCGGGACTCCGGATTTTTTGGTCGGATTCTGAGCGTGCGGGGTGAATTTGGTTATTGGGTTTTCACGGGTGAGGATGAAGGGCAGCCGGCACAGCGGCCGTCCTGGAACTATCGTGAGGAGGATGGCGGCGGCATCATGGTGGATATGTTCTGCCATTGGCGGTATTTGTTGGACAACCTTTTTGGCGGAGTGAAACGGGTCAGTGCCGTGGGCGCGACGCATATTCCGCGGAGGGTCGGGGAGGACGGCCAGTCATATGAAGCCACCGCGGACGACGCGGCGTATGGAATGTTCGAGTTGGAGGGCGGGATTCTTTGCCAGCTCAACAGTTCGTGGTGCGTGCGGGTGCGGCGCGATGATTTGGTGACCTTCCAGGTGGACGGCACGGAGGGGAGTGCGGTTTTTGGTTTGCGAAAATGTTATTCCCAGAGCCGGGCGGAGACACCTCGTCCGGTTTGGAATCCGGATATTGAGCAGCCTATCGACTTTTTCGCCGGGTGGAATGAGGTGCCGGACAGTGCGGCGGGATATGAAAATGCGTTCCGGATTCAGTGGGAGCTTTTCCTGCGGCACGTGGTGTGCGATGAGCCGTTCCGGTGGGATTTGCGGGAGGCGGCCAAGGGGGTGCAGTTGGCGGAGCTGGGGCTGCAGTCGTGGCGGGAGGGGCGGTGGTTGGAGGTGGGGGCGATTTAGCGGGGACGCGCAGTGGTTGAATTGGGGTTGGTGGCGTGGGTGTGGATGTGGCGTCGTGGCTTTTCCGGAACCACGTTGTGGTTCGGATCCATGATCATTTTTGACCTGGGGTAGCCGCCTTGGGGCGGCAACCCCAGGCTGACATGCCTAACGCCTTTGGCGTAATCCAGGTCGGCTGTGCGTTCCGCGGTCGCGTGGTGTGTGCCGTGTGGTGTCTCGCCATGTGGTGTCCTGCCGTGTGGTGTCCTGCCGTGGGCAGTGGGCTGTGTGGGCGGCGATTAGCTGGTGGCGGTCAGTGGCGGCTTTGGGTCATCATGAATTCGTTGCCTTCTGTGTCGATGCACATGGCTAGGTGGAGGGGGTCCTCGGGGGTGTCGTTGGGTTCGGCGGTGAGGGCACCGCCGCATTCGGTCAGGCGGGCGATGCCGGCGCGGAGGTCGTCGAGCTGGAAGGATAGGCCGGTCCAGGTGCGTTTGCCTTCGACGCCGCCGTGGACGCCGATGGTGGCGCCGGCGATGATGATTTCACTCCAAACTTCGCGTTCCATGGTGATGGTGCCGCCGAAGAGGTCGCGGTAGAAATGGAGGCAGCGTTGGTAATCGGCGGCCCAGAGGACGTATTTTACTTTTTGGACCAGCATGGGGGAAAATTAGGAAATTAAGAAATTAAGAAATTAAGAAATTTGGAAATCAAGAAACCTGAAACCTGAAACCTGAAACCTGAATTCCCTATTGTTAGATGGCCTTATGCGTGAGGCCGAGGATGGCGGCGATGATGCCGCCGAGGCTTAGGAGGGCCATGATGCCGGCGGGGTAGAACTTTTTGGATTTGAGGAAACCGGGGAGGAATCGGCCGAGGAGGAGAACGGAGACCACGAGGCCCATGATGTAGCCGTTGGTGATTTTTTCCGGCTGATAGGTGTAGTGTTTGGCGATCACGAAGGCGGAGGCCAGGAGGGCGAGACCGGATAGGGTGCCGGCGATGAGGGAGGCGCGGCTTTTGGAGCGGATGAAGCCTAGCAATCCCATGAGGATGCTGATGGCTCCGAAGAGGGCGAAGTAGTCGGAGATGCTGGGGAAGGGGGCGGGTGTGTTCATGGATTGATAGGGCGGGCCTTGCGGGGACGCCGCGAGAGGATGAGTCGGAGGAGTGGTGTGGGCAAGAGCTTAAGCAGGCGCGAGGAGGTCCAGACGATGAAACCAGGGAAGGCGTCCGCGTGGCCGGCGGCGAGGGCTCGGAGGCCTGTGGCGACGACGTGGGCGGGGGACTTTCGGGCGAAAGTGGCGGTGGGCAGATGCTGGCCTGGGCGCTGCGCGGTCTGGCCGAATTGGGTGGGGGAGGGGCCGGGGCAGAGGGTGGTCAGGCGGATGCCGAGGGGACGGAGTTCGATGCGGAGGGCTTCGCCGAGGCGGGTGACGTAGGCCTTGCTGGAGGCGTAGACGGCGAAGTCGGGGATGGGGGTTTCGCCGGCCAGGGAGCTGACATTCAGGATGGCGGAGGCGGGATGGGTTTTCAGCAGGGGAATGAAGAGATGGATCAGATGTGTCAGGGCGGTTATGTTGACGGCGAGGACCTGGTGGAGTTTTGACCACTCCGCGTCTTCAAAGGTGCCGTATTCACCGAGGCCGGCGTTGTTGATCAGGCAGTCGGGGGTGATGCCGAGAGCGGTGCAACGGGCGGGCAGGGCCGCGCGGTCGGACTCGCTGGCGAGGTCGCAGGGGAGGCAGTGAACGGTTAGGCCCGGGTGGGCGGATTGGAGGGAATCGGCCAGGGATTGAAGCAGGTCCGCGCGCCGGGCGGTCAGGATGAGGGTTTTGGCGGTGGGGGCCAGTTGCCGGGCAAACTCCGCGCCGAATCCGCTGCTGGCTCCGGTGATAACGATATGGGACCAGGGGTGGGTGGCGGACATGGAGATGAAAATGCGGGTGGGCTTTCAGGCGCCGGCGTGCCGTTCGTCCGGGTAAGTTGCAGCCGGGCCCGGCACGCGGGGAATTATTTGCCTAACGTGATTCCGCGATGAGGGAGAGTATGGCTTTTTGGGCGTGGAGACGGTTTTCGGCTTCCTGGAAAATGGTGTCGGCGTGGGCTTCCAGACATTCCTCACTGATTTCCTGGCCGCGGTAGGCGGGCAGGCAATGCATGACGATGGCGCCGGGAGCGGCGAGTTTGACGAGGGGGGAATTGATCTGCCAGGCGGCAAGATCGGCGAGGCGTTTTTTGGTTTCCTCCTCCATGCCCATGCTGACCCAGACGTCTGTGTATAGCACGTGCGCTTCGGCGACGGCGGTGGCGGGATCCGGTTCGCAGGTGATGCGGCCGGAATTGAATTGGGCGAGGTATTCCGCGGAAGGTTGATAGGCGGGCGGGGCGCAGATGACGAGATCAAAACCGAGTTTTTCCGCGGCCCACATCCAGGATTTGGACATGTTATTGTCGCCGTCGCCCATGAAGACGACTTTTTTGTTTTCGTATCCGCCGAGCAGCTCGATCATGGTGAGGAGGTCCGCCAAAACCTGGCAGGGATGCTCGTCATCCGTCAGGGCGTTGATGACCGGGATTTTTCCAAAGTGCGCGAAATCCACCAAATCCTGTTGGGCAAAAGTGCGGATGATGGCGCCGTGAACCATGCGGCCGAGGACGCGGGCGGTGTCGCGGATGGGCTCCTTGCGGCCAAGCTGGGTATCGGCGGAATTCAGATAGAGCACGCGGCCGCCGAGTTCCTGCACGCCGACTTCAAAGCTGACGCGGGTGCGCGTGGAGGCCTTCATGAAGATCATGGCCCAGGACTGGCCGGCGAGCGGTTGATAGGACGGGTCGTGACGGTTCGCCTTCAAATGTTGGGCGAGATCCAGGACGCGGCGCATGTCTTCAACGGACATGGTTTCCAGGGAGAGGAGGTGATTCATGACAAGAGGGATTTCGGGCTGGGCAAAGGCGGACGTGTCGGTCGGCGGGGCGGAGGAAAAAACCGGGGTCGGGGATCAGGCGGTGAGTTGGGTGTCGAGGACGCGTTTGAAAATGGCCAACGCGGTTTGGACTTCGGTGCGTGTGACGTTGAGGGGAGGGAGCCAGCGGACGACGAGTGGGCCCGCGGCGACTGTGAGCAGTCCTTCGGCCATGAGCGCTTTGACTATATAAATAGAGGCCAGGCCATCGGACTCGCGGTAGGCGGTGCGTTGCGCCAAGGCCGCCGGGTCGAGTTCAAATCCGATCAGCAGTCCGAGTCCCCGGACGGTGTGGATGAGGGGATGTTGCCAGGAGGTAACGGTTTCCCGGATCTCGCTGCCGATGGTGGCGGAGTTTTCACACAGCGCGGAATCGCGGATCTCATGCAGCACGGCCAAGGCGACCGCGCAGGCGAGCGGGGAGCCGCCGTAAGTGGTGCCGTGCGAGCCCGGGCCGAGGACATCGCAGAGGTCGATGGCATCCGACGTGGAATTGATAGGGCGCTTCCGGATCCAGGCCGCGCCGATGGGGAATCCGCCGCCGATGCCCTTCGCCCAGCTCACGCCGTCGGGGATGATTTCGGGGGCGATGGGCTTCCATCCGCACCAGTGTCCCAGCCTGCCGAGGCCTGACTGGACTTCATCGAAGAGGAGCAGGATATTGCGTTCCTGACAAACTTTTTGAATGGCGCGCAGGAACTCCGCGGTGGCCATGTTCACACCGCCCTCGCCCTGCACCGGTTCGATGAGGATGGCGACGGTGTCGTCCTGCAATGCCGCCAAAAAGGCCGCGGTGTCATTGTAAGGAACGTGGGTGAAACCTGGCAGGAGGGGGGCGAAACCCACCTTCACTTTTTCCTGGCCGGTGGCGGAAATGGTGGCGTAGGTGCGGCCGTGGAAACTGTTATTGAACGTGATGATGTGGGTGCGCGGCGTGCCGTCGGCGAGCGGGGTGGCGTGGCCGAATTTCCTGGCGAGTTTGATGAGCGCCTCGTTGGCTTCCGCGCCGCTGTTGCAGAAAATGGATTTGCCGGGGGTTTCCATCACCGTTTCCGTGATGAACTGACCAAGCTCGCCCTGGCCGCGGATTTGATACCAATTCGAACAATGGATCAATTTCGTGGATTGCTCCGCAAAGGTCCGTGTCAGGGCGGGCGGGCAATGGCCGAGGGAGGTGACAGCCACGCCACCGGCGAAGTCGAGATATTGCCGGCCGGATTCATCCCAAAGCCACACGCCTTCGCCGCGGTCGGGCACGAGGTCGAGGCGACCGTAATTCGGCACGGTGTAGCGGGCCAGGAGCGCGGCGGCGGAGGTGGCCTGGGCGGGGGCTTTTTCGACGATGGGGAGATTCATTTCGGATAGGGGGAAAAAGGTGGAACAGGATGCGGCGGCCGCTGGAAATACGGCCGGTGCGATCTGATAGGGCCGGATTTTCTCAGGAAGCGGCGGGGGCGATTTCAGTGCCGATTCCTTTGTCCGTGAAAATCTCCAGCAGAAGGGAATGGGGGATGCGGCCGTCGATCATGTGGACTTTTTGCACGCCGTCCGCGAGGGCCTGGAGCGCGGACTTCACTTTGGGGATCATGCCACCGGTGATGACGCGGTCGTTGATCAGTTTTTCCGCGGCGTCGGCGGTGAGCGAGGGGATGAGCGAGGCGGGATCCGCAGGGTCGTGCATCACGCCGCGGACGTCGCTGATGTAAACGAATTTCGCGGCGCGGAGTTTGCCGGCGAGGGAGGCTGCTGCGATGTCGGCATTCACGTTGAGCGCGGCGCCGGTGCCTTCCTCGCAGGCGAGCGGGGAGATGACGGGGACTTGTTCGCGGTGGATGGCGGCCAGGACTTCGCCGGCATTGAAACCGTGCACGGTGCCAACAAATCCGAGGTCCACGGGGTTCCCGTCCTCGCCTTTCACGGGGGCATTTTTATGGCCAAGAAAAACGGACTTTCCTGGCAAGCCGACGGCGCGGCCGCCGAAGCGGTTGATGGCGGCGACGAGGTCGCGGTTGATCTCGTTATGCAGCGTGTGCTCCACGATGGAAATGGTTTTTTCATCCGTGACCCGCAGGCCGCCAACGAAGCGCGCGGTGAGGCCGGCTTCCGCCATGGCTTTGGAAATGGCCTTGCCGCCGCCGTGGACAACCACGGGATTGATGCCCGCGAGTTCCAGAAAAACGACGTCGCGCAGGAGGTCCTCCACGAGCGCGGGATCGTCCATGGCGCTGCCGCCGAACTTGATGAGAAACGTCTGCCCGCGGAATCGCTGGAGATAGGGCATGGCTTCGATCAGCACTGAAGCCTTGGCGATTTGTTCAGAAAAGGGAACGGTGGGAGCGGCGGTATCCATGGAAAGGGCACGGCATAGCACCGATTTTGCGGGAGGGAAAAGGGAATTAATTCACAGGCACTCAACTCCCCCCGGACCGCGACTTTGGAAGTCGCCCCGGAGCAT
>JAQGPD010000170.1 GCA_028293305.1 Verrucomicrobiales bacterium
GATGGGGAGGGTGTCCCTGGCTTCTTTTTCTTGTTCTCGCGGACCGTCGATAAATCCGGCCCGAATGCAAATCAGGAGGCAGGAATCGGGTGACGCCGGGCAGTCGGCAAGAAACAAACCGGTGGAGTTGTCAGGCAGCCAAAGCTCGTATTCAGTCAGGAAGTGGGTGGCTTTGACATCCGGAACCGCCGCCTGGACCGCTGAAAGTCCGAGGTCATTCATCCCCCCGGGCATGGCATGGCCGCCGAGAATCCCGAGGTCCAGCATGCCTTCCACCTTGATCAGATCGCCGACCGGCGTGGCTGTCATGGATTGCACAAAGCCGAACCACTCGCCGGTGGGCGGCAGCGTGTCCCGCACTTCCACCGTCGCGGTCTGACCGGCGCGGGTGATGACGGAGGGCGTGCCGTAATTCACCGAGCCGGGGGATGCCGCCATTTTATCTGTCAGGACTTTGATCGCTTCCTTTGTCAGGACCATGCCGGATTCCTCATCGAAACCGGCGGGGAGGAGGGATTTGGCAATCTTGAACCACGATCCTGAAATGTGGAGTTGCATGGGCCGGCGCGGCAGGCCGCCAACGGTCTCCACGTCCAGCAGCCGGGCGAAAAGATCCTGTTTCCACTTGCGGGCGTGAAGTGTCAGGGTGGGTGGTCTTGACGAAAACGAGGCACTCTCATCATTTGTCAGGGCGATGCCGTAATCGCGGGCGAGTTTGGCGCTGGCGGCATTTCCTTCAGGGAAGGGGGGCGTCATGGTGGATGGATCCGCAAAGTCGGCGGACACTGTATACGCCGTGGTGATTGGTTCGGCCAGTTCATCCAGCGCGGGCGGCGGGGACGTGTGGACGTTGAAGGGGAAATTCAAGTTGGTGTTTTGTTCGATCACCAGCCGATGACTCCGGCAGATTTTAAGATAGTTGCTTACCGTCATGGGCGGCAGCAGCGGTGAATAAACGGTGGCGTTTTCCTGTCCGGGAATCAGGGAATCGCCGGCATCGAATCGCAGTCCCTGGAGTTGTGGACGATTGAATAAGTCCGCCTCGCGGATGGCGGTTCCGAGTTGCCGCAAGGCCTCGGGAACTGTTAGTCCGGCAGGGGAGATGGGGACATAATAACGGCTGAGCAGTTCCTGGATGTCCGTGTTGGCGGGATCAGAGGCCACGAGCGAGGCCGGTGCTTTGATGATTCGTTTGGAGCTGTGCGTGGGTTTTGAAGGCGGAGCCGGAAGGTCCGGGAGTTTGTCAGGATCAGTCAGGGTGACGCGTTCGATGGTCCGGTTTTGATAGTTCGAAAACAATACAAAGCAGCCTCCGGTCAGGAGGGCGGCGGCGCTGAGCGCGGCGAGGCGGCGGAACAGGATGGGTTTTTTTGCAATGGGCAGCGGCGGGGCCAGGGCCTCAAGTTGGGCATGGACGCGGGCGGTGGCGGCGAAATCCAACAGCGCCGAGGGATCGGTGGCGAGGGCCAGCCGGAGTTGCTCCTGCTCGTGGGGCGGCAGGGTTTCGTCGAAGTGGCGCGAGATCAATTCGGCGACGGGAGCAGGCGTTTCATTCATGGCTGGCGGAAAGTTGGAGGTCGACGGCGGGGGCGGGTGCGGGATTGAAGTCCTCGGTTTCGAGGCGGCGGGAGATGCAAAGATGAAGGTGGCGGCGGAGACGGCTGAGCGTTTGATGGATCGCCTTGAGGGAGGTGCCGGTGCTTTGGGCGATGTCTCCGCAGGTGCGCCGGCTGTCGTAGCGTTCTGTCAGGATATGCCGCGAGCGGGCGGGCAGGACCTCCAGGCAGAGCTTCAGCGCGGCCTCGCGGGCGGTGTCGGAATCGTCGGTTTCATCGAAGGCCCCGAGGATGGCTTCGACGGTTTCCGGCGGGAAAAGGAGCGGAAACCGGGCATTGCGGCGGCGTGCTTCGAGGATTTTGAAAGTGGCAATGCCGCGGGCCCAGGCACCGAAAGGACGCGTGAGATCATAGTCGTCGAACTTTTGCCAGAGGGTGCGGCAGACCTCCTGGAAAATATCCTCGCGGGCATGGGGATCGCGGATGAGCGAACCGATGAAGGCGCGGAGGTCCGTTTCCGCTTTTCGGAAAAAATGGAGGAAGTCGGCGGAGGCGGGATGAGACACGAAAGAAGAAGAGGAGGAGGTTGCTATGACTCTTTGCAGTGGAAGGCAAAAAGGTGACGCGGGATTTTGTTTTTTCTCCGCAGGGGCTGAGGTGGCCGGGATAAAAGCTTCACAATGAAGCGGTCACCGGTTTACTAAGTGACAAAATGTTCACGTTTCCCCGTTTTTTCCCTGTCATCGTTTTGGTTCTGCCGCTTTTGGTTCAAGGCGGACCTCGGGCGTTGGCTCAAAATGGGGTGATCAATGAATTCCACTATGACGAGGACGATCCCACGGTGCACAGCGAGTATGTGGAGCTGCACAATCCGGGGGGCGCAGGCGGTGGATTTGTCAGGGTGTTATTTCAGTGAGGGCGTCCCGGTGACCTTTCCGCCGGGAACCGTGGTGCCGGCCGGCGGGTTTGCTTTGGTTTGTGAGGATCCGGCGACCATTCAATCCAAGTGGGG
>JAQGPD010000536.1 GCA_028293305.1 Verrucomicrobiales bacterium
GCTGCGGAACGCGCCCTTTTCCTATCAAATCTCCGGCCAGCCCGCCGCCACGTCCTATGCGGCGGATGGCCTGCCGGCGGGACTTTCCATCGACCCCGCCACCGGCTTGATTTCCGGCGTCACCACCGCGCCTGCGGGACTTGCGGCGGCCCTGGTCACCGGCACGAATGACCAAGGTTCCGCCACCCTGCCCCTTTCCATTTTGGTGCTGGAGGGGGGCGGCGGTTTGACGCGGGAAATCTGGTCCGGTTTGTCAGGATCGGGCATCGGGTCCATCCCCGTCTCCACCGCGCCAGCCTCCACCGCGCCGCTGACTTCCCTGGAAACTCCGGCGGACAGCGGGGACCAATTCGGCGACCGCCTCCGCGGCTATCTCACCGCGCCGGCCTCGGGGAACTACACCTTTTTCCTGACAGGAGATGAAACCGCCGAGTTCTGGCTGAGTTCCTCCGTGGAGCCCGGCCAGCGGCTGAAGCGGTCCTGGGTCACCAACAGCGGCCTCGCCCCCGGCACCTGGACCGCCCTGCCCGGCCAACAATCCCTCCAAGTCCGCCTCAGCGCGGGAACCCGTTATTATTTCGAAGTCCTCCGCCGCGAAACCATCGGCCCCGACCACCTCTCCATCGGCTGGCTGCGTCCCGGACAATCCGGCATCGCGCCATCGGAAATCGTCCCCGGCTGGGCGCTCAGTCCCTACACGCCGCCCTCCGCCGCCACTCCGGACGGCACCCTTTATATAGCCAACCTCACCCCGCAGGCCGGGGCCGCCACCCTCGGCACGGGGTCCGGCATATTGTTCGTGAATGAGGATAAAACCACAGCTGAACTAACTTTCACCTACAGCAACCTGACAGGCCCTATCATCTCCCAGCACCTGCACGACAGCCGTCCGGCGCCGGGCCCATCCGGTGCCATTATATTTGATGTCGATGAAGAACTGCCGGACCCGTCCGGGATCCGGCATTGGACGTTCACGGCCACCGGAAACCACACCGTCGCCGATATCGTGGCCGCCATTGAAACCGGTTCCTGCTATCTGAATCTGCACACCAACACCTACCCCAACGGCGAAATCAAAGGCTTCTTCCAGCCCGCCATCGGCAGTCAATTCTTCACCCCGCCGGCCGCTCCGCCCGCCGCGGAAATCGCCCTGCCCTCCGACCCCGTCCTGCGCAAACAAGCCATCGCCCGCTTCCTCCAACAGGCCACCTTTGGGCCCAGGCCGGACCCGGACGGAGCCCGGCTCGCTGGTGCCTCGGACAGCACGCCATTTGGGGGATACGACCCCGATTCCATCGAGGCCGCGGACTCTCGTGGGTTGGTTCAATGGCTTGAGGATCAACTGGCCATGGATCCTGGTCCCGACCCCGGCACCGTGGTTCTGCAAACTCTTCCGCCCGGCACGGTCTACCCGGCCGTCACCAACGCCCGCCGCCGACCGAACACTGCCGCCACCTTCTACAATGGGTCCGGACCGCTTTCCCGCTTCATCAAGGAATACTACGACCGCTATCCTCGGAGCGGAGTGGATCCCGACGGCGAGGTCACGGAAGCCGCCGCCGAACTCTGGCGCGCCTGGTGGAAACACGCCTGCACCGCGCCGGACCAGGTGCGGCACCGCATGGCCTTCGCCCTCAGCCAGATCCTCGTGGTCTCCGAGGACGGCCCGCTGGATGAGAAATGCCGGGCGGTGGCCCACTATTATGATGTGCTTTATTACCATGGATTGGGCAACTTCCGCACCCTGCTGGAAAAAGTCACCCTGACACCTTCCATGGGTCGTTATCTGGATATGCTCGGTAACAAAAAACCGAACCTGACCACCGGCTATATTCCCAACGAAAACTACGCCCGCGAAATCCTCCAGCTTTTCTCCGTCGGCCTGAAACGCCTCCATCCGGACGGCACCCTGGTGCTGGACACCGGTGGATTGCCGCTGCCCACCTACGGGCAGGACAATGTGGTCGGTTTTGCCCACACCGTCACCGGCTGGAGCTACGGCACGGGTGGCAACGCGAATTTTGTCAGCCCCATGACCGTCCGCACCGCCGACCACGACACGGGCGAAAAGTTGCTATTGGAAAATGCGGTCCTGCCCGCCAGTGCCGCGCCTTCCGTGGAGTCCAGCGACGCCGAATTGAAGGCCAGCCACGATGTTATTTTCCATCACCCCAACGTCGGTCCATTCATCTGCCGCCAGCTCATCCAACGCATGGTCACGGCCAACCCGAGCCCCGGCTACATCTACCGCGTCTCCAGCGCTTTCGCCGATAACGGATCCGGCGTCCGGGGCGATCTGAAAGCCGTGGTCCGCGCCATCCTGCTGGACCCCGAAGCCCGGAACGCCGCTCCGCGGAATCAGCCCGGCTTCGGCAAGTTGAAGGAACCCGTCCTCCGCGCCACCCAGGTCCTCCGCGCCTTCCGCAGCCACAGCCACGCGGAGACCGCCTGGTCGGGCAATATCGACCTTGGAGTCGCCATTTTCTCGCCCAACAAAAATCTGGACCTGGCCGTTCCCCTCCGGACCGCCGATGTCGTTTACACCACCGGCACTCTGGAAACAGTGACCTCTTCCTACATCGACGATGTGATCGATCCCGACGGCACCGGCGCCGCGGCCGCGCCCACCAACTTCAGTTTCGTGCTGGCGCCCGGCAACTTCATCCTGCTCCGCCGCCAGACCGCTCCGCCGACGGGAGGTTTGGTTATTGATGTCAATGGCGACACGAATTCCCCACAAAACGGGCTTTATATTTTCACCGGCAAT
>JAQGPD010000539.1 GCA_028293305.1 Verrucomicrobiales bacterium
CGGAGGGTGGACATTCTGTCCACCAGCTGCTGGTTAGTGGGGCCTGGTCAACGGAATGTTGACCCTCCCATCGCCAATTGATTTGTTAGGGTTGGTTTATTTTTCGTCCTCGGGTTCGGGGAGGAAAAAGATGGCGATGATGGCGGGGATCCAGAGGAAGGCGGTGCCGAGGAGGGTGCGCTGGTATTGGCCGCCGACGGTGATTTGCTGGGCGAAGATGGTGCCGGCGGCGGCGGCGAAACGGCCGATATTATAACAGAATCCCGCGCCCGTGGTGCGCAGGAGGCTGGGGAAGAGCGGGGGCAGATACATGGTGAACAAGCCGTAAACGCCGGACCAGAATCCGATGGCCGGCAGCCAGAGGAAGGCGAGGTTTTCCAGGGGATGGGACCAGCCGAAGGTGGCGATGACGGTGACGACGAATCCGCCAAACATGAGGGCGATGGCGCGGCGGTAGCCGAGGCGGGTGGCGAGCCAACCGGCGAAAAAGTTGCCAGGGATGGAGACGACAATGATGGTGCCGAAGCTGCGGGCGACGAAGCTGTTGACGTCCGGAGCGGACCAATTCTCCGCTTTGGCGAGAGTGCGGATGTATTGCGACTGCCAGAAGAGGAACGCCCACCAGGCCGTTAGGGAAAAGGCACAGACGATGACGGCGGGCAGGGTGATTTTTGCGAGTTTGCCACGGAACAGGTCCATCATGCCGGGTTTTTCCGGAGCATCGGCCTGGGCTCCTTCCCAGGCATCGGGTTCCGGGACGTGCTTCCGGATCCAGAACACGATCAGCGCGGGGATGACGCCGACGAGGAAGATGTAGTTAGGCGGGAGATTTTTCATCAGAATGCCTGACAAAACGGCGAGCAGGATGCCGAGGTTTACGGCGGTCTGAAGGACGGCGGCGAGCCATTTGCGCCAGGTTTTGGGCCAGGTTTCCGAGAGCAGGGTGGAGCCGACGGCCCACTCGCCGCCAATGCCGAGGGCGGCGAGGAATCGGAAGATGAGGAGGTGCCACCATTCCTGGGCGAAGAAGGAGAGGCCGGTGAAGAGGGCGTAGGTGAGAATGGTCAGGCTGAGCGCGCGGCTGCGGCCGATGAGGTCGCCGAGACGTCCGAAGAAGGTGCCGCCAAGGGCCCAGCCAATGAGGAACGCGGCTTGGATCCAAGCGGTTTTTTGATCGACGGCTGCTTTGGCATCGGCATCCAGCATGCCGTTGTAGCCCAGCAGGACGGCGACAAAGGCGGTGGCGACGAGGGTGTATAAATGCAGGTCCAGTCCGTCAAAGAGCCAGCCCAACCAGGCGGCGATGCCGGTTTTCCACTGGGAGGGCGAAAGGTCGCGGAGGGAGGTTTTCGAGCCTGGGGCGGCGGCCGGAAGGGCGGGGGAGGGATCGGTGGAAAAAGACATGCGCGGCGACATATAGAGAATGGCGGCGGGGCTGGCAAGACTCTGTATGGGGAAAGCGGAGGCGGGGGCCGGGGTGGGAAGCTGGGTCGGAAGTCGGCAGTCGGCAGTCGGCAGTCTTTTGTCAGAAGTAGTTACTCAGCCGGAGTTTCAAATTTTGGCCATGGCCGGCGTCCGGACCCGGCGGGGGATAAATCTTTACAGCTACCGTGAGCCGTTAGGAAAAATCAGGCGTCCCTGGGGGTGAGGCCGAGGACGATGTCCCAGGTGGCGGCGAATTCCTTGGTGTCGGGGACGGGTTTGAATTCGCGGATGACGGAGGCGAGTTGTTGCGGGTCCTTGATGCCGCGGAGGACGCCGTCTTTTTCGTTGGCGGGTTCGTCTTTGAAGAAGAGTTGGGAGGTGAAGCGGGGCTGTCCTTTGAGGGTGATGCCGAAGTGATAGTGGCGGGTGCGGCCGGTGTAGAGGCCGGGTTTGATGGTGCGGAATTTCCAGCCGCCGTCCTTGGCGGTTTCGAAGCGCCCGTAGCCTTGGAAGCCGTCGTCGCGGGTGTTGGAGCCGGCGCCTTTGGAGTGGATGTAGGTGCCGCGGTCGTCGGCCTGCCAGATTTCCACGAGGGCGTCCTTCACGGGGTTGCCGTTTTTGTCCAGCACGCGGCCGGCGATGTTGGTGATGGTGCCGATGGCGGGGGTGGTGTGGTCGGTGATGTGGATGAGGTCATTGTCCTGATCGAGGGGAAGTTTGTCAGGAAAAAACGGCCCTTCCGTCATGCCGGGAGTCAGGGTGAGGAGCTCGGCGAAAGCACCGGGAGCCCAAAGGCCGGCGGCGGTCAGGGTGAGGGATTGGACGAGGCGGCGGCGGGAAAGCGGGAGATGGAACAATTTGGGAGCGGACATGGCGGTGGTGGTGGTGGTGGATGGGTGCGGCGGGCGGGATAGGATAGGACGAAGAAGAAAGATAGGACGGATAGGACTGATAGGACGGATAGGGCAAACAAGACCCGGACGGCTTATGGGGAAAGGTGGCTGATGATGGTGAAGACAATATGTCCGGATTGGCGGGAAATTGTAAAGCTTTGGTAATTCCCGCGGGTGGATTATCCGGGAGGGGTGGGGGGAGGAGCGGAAGGTCGCTGCGGCTGGGGCTGGGGCTGGGGCTGCGGCGGCGGTGGTGTCAGGAGCCGCGCGAGGCGTTTCAGGAGTTTGTCAGGGGATTTGGTTTCGCATTCCCAGACGGTTAGGACGCGCCAGCCCAGGCGTTGCAGGGACTTTTTCGTTTCGGCGTCGCGTTGGACGTTGCGGTTGAGTTTGGTCTCCCAGAATTCGCGATTTCCCTTGGGCATGCGCCCGGCGGAGCAGCCGGCGTGCTGGTGCCAGAAGCAGCCGTGGACAAAAACGACAGTGCGCCGGGGGCCGAAAACGAGGTCGGGTTTTCCGGGGAGATCGCGGCGTTGGAGGCGGTAGCGGAGGCCGAGGGCGGTGACGAGGCGGCGGACGATTTTTTCCGGTTTGGTGTTATGACTGCGGATGCGGGCCATGTTCCGGGACCGCTCCTCGGGCGTCAGGGGGTCGAGGCGGAGGGTGGGGAGGGAAGCGGCGGGCGGCTCTGCGGCGGGCGGCTCCTCGGCGGGCGGCTCCGCGACGGGCGGCTCCGCGACGGACGGCGGCGGGCTTTTGTTGGGGGGACGGCGGGCCGGGCGCCGGGGCCGGGGGGGCGGGGCCGGGGGTTCCGGGGCGGAAAAGCGGTACAGCTTTGACGTGGCTTCCCGGTTTTCAGAG
>JAQGPD010000566.1 GCA_028293305.1 Verrucomicrobiales bacterium
AGCGCCAGCGCCGACCAGTTGATCTCCCGGATCAAAGGCGAAGGCGCGGAAAGTCCCGCCGACCTGCTCATCACCGTGGATGCCGGCCGGCTCTGCCGGGCCAAGGATCTCGGCCTGCTCCAGCCGGTGACCTCCGATATCCTCACCAAGGAAATCCCGCCCGCCCTGCGGGATCCTGAAGGGCATTGGTTCGGCTTCACGGTGCGCGCCCGCGTGATCGCCTATAACAAGGAACGCGTGAAACCGGGCGATATTCTATCCTATGCCGACCTGGCCGATCCGCGATGGAAGGGCAAAGTCCTCGTCCGCAGCGGCGACAGCCTTTACAACCAGAGCCTTGTCGCCGCCATGGTCGCCAACGAAGGGTCTGAAAAAACAACCGCATGGGTGAAAGGCCTAACGGACAATCTCGCCCGCAAACCGCTGGGAGGCGACCGCGATCAAGTGCTGGCCATGGCTCAGAACCTCGGCGATATCGCCCTGGTGAACAGTTATTACCTCGGGCAGATGGCCAACTCCAAAGACCCCGCCGAACGCGAGGCCTATCAAAAAACCGGCATTATTTTCCCGGATCAAAACGGTCGCGGCACCCACATCAACCTCAGCGGCGCGGGCATCGCGAAATATGCCAAACACCCCGGGAACGCCCGGAAATTCCTGGAATTTCTCGCCAGCGACGAAGCCCAGAAAGTCTTCCCTTCCACGAGTTTTGAATATCCGGTGGACCTCGACCACGACACCTCGCCTCTTCATAAAGAATGGGGTGCATTCAAAGCCGACTCCCTGAACCTGGCAAAACTCGGCGAAAACTATAAAGCCGCCATCGCCATCATCGAAGCCGCCGGCTGGTGAAATATCCGCCGGCGCTCCCGCCCTGCCCCGCCCCGCCGGCACTTCCGCGAGGCCGGCAGCTGTGCCGCCGGATCCCGATCCGATGTCCGTCCCGACCGCCACCCTGACCCTGCCGCCACCCGCCAAGGCGCGGCGGCTTCCCGTGCCCCGCATGGTGTGGGTCATCCTGGCAGGACTCGGGCTGCTATTGTTATTGCCCACCGCAGGACTGCTCCCTTCCCTTTTCACTTCGAGCGAAAACTGGTCCGCTCTCGTGCCCCGGCTATTCACCGCCTATCTTAAAGACACGATCATCCTGACCATTGGCACCGGGCTCCTGGCGTTGCTTTTCGGCGTGCCCACGGCCTGGCTGACCAGCACCTGCCGATTCCCCGGATCGCGGCTCTTTTCCTGGGCCCTGGTGCTGCCGCTGGCCCTGCCCGGCTACCTCGCGGTCTATGGATATCACGATCTTCTGAGCCATGCCTCCGGGCTCATCGTGTGGATGCGCGCCCACTGGGGCACCTCCGCGGCAAGCGTGGTGGAGGAGAATCTGCGTTATGTGATCCTGACAGGTATCCTGGGATCCGTGCTTTATCCGTATGTTTATCTAACGACCCGCGCCTCCTTCCGCCGGCAGGCCTCATCGCTCATCGAAGCCTCGCGGCTCCTCGGCCACAGTCCCGCCTCCACCTTCCGCCGCATCGCCCTGCCACTCGCGCGTCCCGCGATCGCCGGCGGCACCGCTCTGGCGCTGATGGAGGTTTTGAATGACTATGGCGCGGTGCGGTTTTTCAATTTGAAAACGCTGACCACCGGCATTTTCCGTTATGGTTATGATCTTGATGACAAGGCCGCGGCCGTGCGGCTTTCGTTGATGCTGCTGGGCTTGGTGGTGGTGCTGCTGGCCGTTGAGAAAAGTGCCCGCGGCCGGGCCCGTTTCAATGAAGGCGCGTCCCACCGGCCTTTGTCCCCGTGGGCGCTCCGCGGGCTCAAGGCGTGGACTGCCTCCGGCATTTGCGCCGTGCCACTGGTGCTGGGATTTCTCCTGCCCGGGGGACGGATTTTGCACCTCGCGTGGCTGGGTGCGGAGGGCGGATTGCCGCGCGGCTTTTATCCCGCCCTGGGCCATACGCTGCTGCTTTCCGGGGGCACCGCGGCGCTTATTGCCGTATTCGCCCTGCTCCTGGCCTATGCCGTCCGACTGCAACAAGGAATGCTGGGCCGCCTCGCGGGACGCGCGGCCCTGGCAGGTTACGGCATGCCCGGCGCGGTGGTCGCCCTGGCGGTCACGCTCGGTCTGATCCGCTTTTCCCAAACCTTCGGCCTCGGCCTGCTCAGCGGCACCTTCACCGGTCTCATCCTGGCTTATATGGTGCGATTCCTCGCGGTGTCCTATCAACCTTTGGAAAGCGGGCTGCAACGCGTCTGCGGAAGCCTGGACGACGCCTCCCGCACCCTGGGCATCGGCCCTTGGCGCACGCTCCGCCGCATCAATCTCCCGCTCCTGCGCGGCCCGCTGCTGGCGGCCATGCTCCTCACTTTCATCGACCTGCTGAAGGAACTCCCCATCACGCTGCTGCTCCGCCCTCACAACTTCTCAACCCTCGCCACGCGCGCCTGGGACCTCCAGGAGCAATCCCAACTTCCCGAAGCCTGCGTGCCGGCGGTGATCATCATCGGCCTAGGAGCGCTGGGATCGCTTTGGCTCCACCACTCGATGGAGCGGAAATGATAGTGTTATCCAGGAATATGCCAACACGATTCAGCGACCAGTAGTAAGGCCCGTCCCGGCTTTGGTTTCAGCTGCCTTGGTTGCCTTCAGCTGCTTTGGTTGGTTCAGCTGCCTTGGTTGCTTTCAGCTGACGTGTCTTCTTTTGGTGGGCAGGTCTCGTCCGGGCTTTGGTTATGGTGGACAGAATGTCCACCCTCCTGTGGGGGCTGCGCTGGATCGGAAGGTCAACATTTTGTTGATGCGGCGCCAACGGCGCGTGCCTGATGTTATAACAAGTAAAAACCCGATGGGGAACCCCGTCAGGGATCGCCGGGGCGCTGGGAACAAGGCCGGGACGGGCCTTGCTGCCGGTGGCTGGGCGGGTGCTCCTAGCTCAAAATCCAGCGGCAGAAAATAACGGAAAATATCATCGCGCATCCATCCGCCAACAATCCCGTCGGCACCCCGTGGCGCATGCGGCGCACGCCCACGGCACCAAAATAAACGGCCGCGACATAAAGAGTGGTTTCCGTGCTGCCGTTCATGGTGGCGGCGATTTTTGTGATCAGGGAATCCGCCCCGTGTTCCGCGGCGATGCTTCCCAGCACGCCGGTCGAAGCTCCTCCGCTGAGAGGCCGCACGATCACCAGGGGCAGCACCTCCACCGGAAAGCCCAGGCTTGAAATCACTGGCAGGCTCAACACCTTGACCGCCAGCGCCTGCAGGACCCTGAGCGCCCCGCTTTGCGTGAACATGGACACCGCCACCAGCATGGCCACCACATAGGGAATCACCCGGAACACCACCCCCATCCCGTCCTTCGCCCCATCCACCATTTGCTCGAATACCTTCACCCCGGCCAAGGCGGCATACAGCACAAAATAACCCATCGCGGCGGGGATCGCCGTCACGGACACAAACTTGATCAGCCTCATATACCATTGCCCGGGAATGGTCAGGAACCAGCCCACGCCGTCCGGCGCTTTGCCCAGAACGATTTGATAGGCTTGCTTTTGCCACTCGACGACAGCCACGGGATTCGCCACATAGCCTATCATCACCGCCAAAAATCCTATCACGGACAGCCACAGCAATCCCCGTCGCCAGCCGTGCAGCCGTTTTTCCTCCACCGCCGCCTCCTCCTCCACTGCGACCACTTCCGGCTGTTGGTCCACGGGCAGCGGCACCACGCGGAAAATCGGAAAATGCTGCAGCGTCCGGCAAATCAGCACCGCCATCACCGTTCCGCAGAACGAAGCCAGAATGGACGGCGCGATCACATCCGTCGGATTGGCCGCGCCCCGGGCCTGAAGCAGGGCGATGGTGCTGGTGGGGATCAAAGTGATGGCGCTTGTATTCAAAGCCAGCAGCATCACCATCGCATTGGAAGCCACGCCGGGATTGGGATTCAGGCGGTTCAGCTGCTCCATCGCGCGCAGGCCCATCGGCGTCGCCGCATTCCCCGCGCCCAACATATTCGCCCCCATATTCATCGCGATGGAACCCAGCGCCGGATGCCCCTTGGGAACGTCCGGAAAAAGGAACGACATGACCGGACTCAGCAGTCTGGCCATGATCCGGATGAGCCCGCTCGCCTCCACCAGCCGCATGATGCCCATCCAAAGCGTGATCATGCCCGCCATGGGCAGCATCAGATCGATCACCGCGAACTTCGCCCGCTCCAACATCCCGGCACTCACCGTTTCCAACGTTCCCGTCGCCAGGGCCACCGCCACTGACAACACCACCATCACCAACCAAATATAGTTAAGCATGTAATAGAAAAATCGAAAATTAAGAATTGGAGCGGCGGAAAATTCCGTCCCGGATCGCGATGGCCTGCGCCGCCGCCTCCCGGATACCCTCGAAATTCCCGGAGGCAATCAGCGGTTTCGGTGCCAGCCATGAGCCCCCGATTCCCCCCACGAGCGGGTTGCTCAGCCAAGTATGGCAATTTGCCGGATTCACCCCGCCCAGCGGGATGTATTTCACGCCCAAATGCGCATACGGCGCGGCGATGGCTTCCAGATATTTCAAACCGCCGCTGGGTTCCGCCGGGAAAAATTTCAAGAACTTCCGGTCGTATTCCAAGGCCCGCTCAATGTCCGACGGCGTGCAAATTCCGGGCGCGAAAGGCAGTCCAGCCGCCAAAGCCGCCTCCACCACCCGCGGATTCATCCCCGGCGAAACCCCGAAGGATCCGCCCGCATCCACCACTTCCTTCACCTGATCCGGCGTCAATATCGTGCCGATCCCCGCCAGCATTCCCGGCACCGCCGCCCGGATCGCCTTCAGCGCGCCAATCGCCGCCGGAGTTCTCAGCGTCAATTCCATCGCCTTCACCCCGCCCGCCAAAAGCGCCTCCGCCACCGGCACCGCATCCTCCACACGCTCCAAGATTAAAACCGCGATGACCGCGCTTTTCTGCAATTCCCCGAAAACTGAATTCTCCTGATCACTCATATCCCATCGGCTATACCAGCAAGCGCCCTCAAGCGACACGAAAAAAGTTTCACTTTCCAGGCACCGAGGCGGGCCTTTTCACCGCACCCGGCGCAACTGCCTGTGCCGCAACGCCAGTCCCCAGCCCATGGCGGGGAAAAACTGGATTTTTGGAGAAAGTTTTGACAAAACGATGGCCGATTGTTTAAACTGACTTAATAAATTTCGATTGCATCATGGTTATTATGGATTATGGCGCGGTGTCCCCGTTGCCGGGGTGAAGATTTTGCGTCGGCATCGGACTCCCCCAACCCTAAAACTACCTATCCTACCATGAAGCTCATCGCTCTCGCCATCGCCGCCGCCGCTCTCGCCTCCTGCGCCTCCAAGCCAAATCCGGCTCCTTCCGCCCCTACCGGCGGTTACGTGACCCCAGCCAAATAAGCTGCCTCACTTCTTTTCAGAGAACCGGCTTCCGCCCCGTGCGGATGCCGGTTCTTTTTTTTGGGGGGGCGGGGGCAGCGGGGGAAGCGGGAGGAATAAAGTGTGAGCTGCGGAGTGGCTGACAACGGTGAGGCTTGGAAAAAATAGTTCCTCAATGACCTATAGGACCCATAGGACTTATTTTTGGACCGCACGCAGCTGCGTAACGTCCGGGCATTTCCTCCCCGGGGAGGGTGGACGTTCTGTCCACTGGTCAACAAAAGTGTTGATCCTCCGATCAAGCCACGCCGCGCTTCACGCGTTTCAGCCGGCTGCTGTGAAGCTCCAAGGCGGTCGCGGGGTCGCTGATCGGGCCGACCAGGCTGTGGACGAGGCCGTCCTTCACATCATAGACCCAGCCGTGCACGGAAAGATTTTGGCCGGTATTCCAGGCGGCTTGGACGACGGTGGTGCGGCACACATTGACCACCTGTTCCAGGACATTCAGCTCGCAGAGACGCGCGACTTGGCGTCCTTCGCCTTCCAGGGCTTCGATCTCTTCCCGGTGCAGATGAAAAACATCCTGCACATGGCGCAACCAGTTGTCGATCAAGCCGAAGCTTTGGTTTTTCAACGCGGCGATGATGCCCCCGCAGTTGTAATGACCGGTCACGATGATGTGCTTCACCTTCAAAACGTCCACGGCATATTGCATGACGGAAAGACAGTTCAGGTCCGAGTGCACCACGAGGTTCGCCACATTGCGGTGCACGAAAAGCTCGCCCGGCATCATGCCCGCGATTTCGTTGGCGGGCACGCGGCTGTCCGCGCAGCCGATCCATAAATACTCGGGAGCCTGCTGGCGGGCGAGTCTTCCGAAAAAGTCAGGATCGCCCGCGATCATGCGCGCGGCCCAGATCCGGTTGTTATTGATCAGAGTGGTGATGTCGCTCATGGCTGGAAAATACTAACGGATGATGCCCCGCTGACTGGATTCGATAAACGCCGTGAGGTGCGCCAGCGCGGGGCTTTCGGCGGCCAGGGGGGACAGCTCCGCGAGAGCGTCCGCCAGATTCTGAGGCCGCATGAAAAGGGATTTGTAGGCCTGTTTCAGGGGCCGGATGGCCGCTTCATCGTAGCCTTGTCGTTGAAGCCCAACGACATTCACCCCGCGCACGGCGGCGGGGTTTCCGTCCACGATCATGAAGGGCGGCACGTCCTGGACGATTTTCGAGCACCCGCCGGTCATGGCGAATTTCCCGATGCGGCAAAACTGATGCACCGCCGACAACCCGCCCAGGATGACATGGTCCTCCACGATGACGTGCCCCGCGAGAGTCCCATTGTTGGAAAAAATCACATGGTTTCCCACCGTGCAGTCGTGCGCGATGTGGCAGTAGGACAGGAACAAATTGTGATGGCCGATCACCGTTTTGCTGCCCGGCAGCGTGCCGCGGTTCACGGTGGTGCATTCCCGGAAAACATTGTCGTCGCCCACTTCCAGATAAGTCGGCTCGCCGGCGTATTTCAAATCCTGCGTCACCCCGCCGATGACCGCTCCGGTGAAGAACGTATTCCGCTCCCCGATGGTGGTCGGTCCGTTGAGGGTCACCTGGTTATGCAACACGCAGCCGGCGCCCAACTTCACTCCGGCCCCGATGACACAATACGGCCCCACCTCCACATCCGGCGCGAGGTCGGCCCGGGGATCGATGATGGCGGTGGGGTGGATCATGCAGTTTTGGGAAAGGCCCGGCTCCGGCAAAAACCGGCCGCAACGACCGCTCCGCCTTCCGCCTGGCTGGGATTCAACGCTCCATCAAGCTGAACATCAGCTCGCCTTCGCTGACCGTTTCGTGATTCACCACGCAACGCGCGCGGGCGACTCCGATGCTGCGCTTCACTTTCAAAATCTCAGCCTCGATGAACAAGGTATCGCCAGGCATGACCGGCTTGCGGAATTTCACCTCGTTCGCGCTCATGAAATAGCCGATTTTCCCCTGATTTTCCGGCCGGCGGAGCATGAGGATGCTGGCCACCTGCGCCATGGCCTCCACCTGCAGCACGCCCGGCATAACGGGATGCCCCGGGAAGTGGCCTTGGAAATATGGCTCGTTGATCGTCACGCACTTAACGCCGGTGCATTTGTTCTCGCCCTCGAATCCGACAATCCGGTCCACCATGAGGAACGGATAGCGGTGGGGGAGGATGTTCATCACCTCATTGATGTCCAGCACCGCTTCCCCGCTCGGGATGCTGACCGGCGGCACCATGCTGAGCATGCGGCTGTAGTCCTGCTTCAGGCGGCGGGCCATTTCCGTGTTGGGTCCGTGGCCGGGTTTCACGGCGATGACGTGGCCCATGATGCGTTTTCCGCAAAGCATGAGGTCGCCGATGAGATCCAAAATTTTGTGGCGGACGAACTCGTCCTTGAAGCGCAGCGGCTCCTTGCTCATCACGCTTTCGTCCCGGATGACGATGGCGTTCTCCAAGCTGCCGCCTTTGATCAAGCCCTTGTCCAGCAAGCCTTTAACATCCTCGTAAAACACAAACGTCCGTGCCGGGGCGATCTCGCGCTCGTAAATTTCGGGGGTGATTTCCGTGCTGTAATATTGAGTCAGCCGGCCGTCGGGTCCCACTTGCGTGCAGGAAATGCGGAACTTTTTATCCGGCACCACGATGAGGAGACTGCCGCTTTTTGTCTCGATGGAAATGGGCTCACGAATCTCATAAACGCCGCGCGGGGCGTCCTGGGCCACGATCCCGGCTTTTTTGATGCACTCGACATAAGCCCGGGCGGAACCATCGCCAATGGGGGGCTCGTTGGCGTCCATTTCAATGAGCGCATTGTCCACTCCCATGCCCGCGAGGGCGCTGATCACGTGCTCGACTGTATGCACTTTCACGCTGCCTTCCGCCAGGGTTGTCGCGCGTTCCACCATCTGCACTTTGTCCACGCTGGCCGGGATAAAGGGCTGATCCTCAAGATCGATCCGCCGGAATTTGATTCCATGACCCACCGGAGCGGGATTCATGGTGAGAGTCACCGCTTCCCCAGTGTGAAGGGAGGTTCCGGTGAGCGTGGCAGGCTTGGCCAGCGTATGCTGATATTCCATGATAAAAAAGGCGGGGACGTAGAAAGAAGGAAAGTCAGCCTAGGCAGGGCATCGGGAGGGTCAAGCCGCGATTGACCCGTCCCGACTCAAAATCGGCGTGTTTGATATCGCTTTCCGTTTTTTTCCGGAGGCGACTCAGGGAATTCAGGGAAAACGCACCTTGAAATTCCGCGGTTCAGGCGCGGCGGCGGCGTGCACCCCAGGCCAGCATCCCCGCGAGCGGCAGCATCAGGGCCACGGTGGGCTCCGGGACGACGGCGCCATTTAGCGTCATTCCGCTGAAATCCACGCTGTTTCCATTGGCGGGAGTCAACGGATAGTAGCGGAAAGTCACGGAATTGATGCCTTGAAACCCGGCCCCGCTGAGGTCAGCCGAGCGCGGATTGGGGGCGACGCGGGTCCCCGGTTCATCCGTGAGAGCGAGCAAGGGGACCCGGCTGGCGAAATCAAACGCGGCACCATTGACCGTAGCGTAGATTTCAAATCCACGGGTGCCGGCCGCGCCTCCGCGGGCGGAATTGAAAGTGAGCGTGGAAAGATCCAACTGCGTGCCGGGAGCCGCCGCGACCGAGAAGGACAGGTAGCCGGTATTGAATTCCGTGGCATTGTCGATCAGGAGGCCGTTATCGCTGGTGATGGTGAAGCCGGCCCATTCCGAATTCCAAAAACGCACCAATCCCACCCCGCCCGCCGCGATGGCCGCCCCGCCGGAAGGAGCCGTGATCCCCGGAAGCGCCGTCGTGGTCACATCCGCCGCCACAAAACCGTCATCCGAAGGGGCCGTGGCGGAGTCCGTCGTGCCAAACGAATACAAAACGGCAGCTCCGCTGTGCGATGCGGGCATGGCAAAAGCCGCGGCGGAAAGGACGCTCAGAACTCGGGGGGATAAGGATAGTTTCATAAATCGGGGATTGTTCATGCGTCTTGTAGCCAGCCTCGCCGTTGGGTCAATTCAAAAGAAATAAATCCGGCACTCATTCCGCAATTGTGAGGTGGGATGATTTTTTTTGGCGTGCTTCGTTGCCACGGGTTGGCCGTTTAAACGTTTAGCTCGAGCCGTTGAAACCAATGCACCGGTAACCGCCCTGTTGACTGGGCGGACTACTCTGTGCGGACTACTCTGCGGACCGCTTTTCGATAACTGCTCTTAGGCGTAAGTGTCAGTGTTCGGCAGCTTTCCTGTCAGGGATCGACGGTAAACGTGGTCCTTCCGATCAAGCAGGTCGGCGTCTTGCCAGGCCCCGAGCGATACGGGCAGCCTGGCGGATTCCTCCCAGCCTTTGGGCGCGTAACGTCCTGGCGGTGTCTGACAATAAAGCGTGTGGCTGAACTCCTCCTCGGCGTGCACCTTCCCGTCGTGAATATGCACCGTGGGGAAAAAGAGCCCCATTTGCGGCTGCGCGTTGGGGAAGCTGAAGGCCATGGGGTGCACGGTGGTCGCATCCTTCCGGAGCTTGAATACCGCGAAGCCCCAGGTGGCGTATTGAGGCAGGCTTTTCCAAACCTTGTCCTCCAGTCGAAAACGCGGATCCAAGCGCTCAAAATCCGCCAAGCCCGGGACAAAGGACGCTTCAAACGACCCAACCTTCACGACCCGCAGCGGAGCCCTGGAATACGATTCGACCATTACCGGAGCGGGACTCTTCCCACCCCCAGGCACAGGCCAGAGTTTTTCCAGCCGTTCAAAAAAGTCGGGTTCCTTGTCCAAAATGAGAAATTTCACCGCATCCTCTCCGCCGCCTTGAAACGTGGGAATCGGCAGAATCATCGCCACCTCCTTTTTAGTGGCATAACGCATCTGATAAGGCAGCACCTGCCGGGCAGGCAGCGGACCCGGAAGCCACCGGGCAAAGATACGGGTCTCGGTAACCGAACTGACAGGACCGGAAAAACAGCACATGGGATAAAACAGCGGGGAAAACGCCTCACCAAAGATGATCAATCCCGCGGAAAAGTCCACCATTTACGACTTCATGACTTCCGCCCGGGCCTGCCAAGCCTTGGGAGGGGTTCCAAAATTTTGAAAATTGAACCGCCTGGTCTTCACCGCAGCATCAAAATCGCAATTGGTGCGGAAAGTGGGTCGAGTAGAGCGTGCCGATTTCCCCTCCGCAGTGTAAAGTCAAATAAACTCGTTCAGTTTGCCCGGCAAACTGTTTCCCTCGACCAAAATTTGTCCGGCAGATGGGTGTGCGTGCCGACTTTCCCCGGCAAAGTAAGGAGTCAAATTAGTTTCTCTCAGTTTGCCCGGCAATTCGTTCTACCAGGCAATTCGTTCTCAGTCCGCGAAGTTCACTGCCATGCCAACGGGGGAGACAGCAACTGCACATCGTTTGCCCGCGAAATGATTGATCGCCAACCGGATCCCGTCGCGTCCGGGATGGCTTCGTGAGAAGTAATTCTTACAATTTGATCAGCAAAAAATGCCTGGTGTCAAGCAACCGCATGGTTCAGATTGAACAATAGCATTAGCGAACCGTGTCCAATGAGTGAAGTCCCGCCTCCCGTCAGGTCAAGTGTTGCCCGGAGCATCTACTTTACCATGCTTTGCTTACTGCCACTGTCCTCGCTGGCATTGGGGCTGGCATTACCGGACCTGGGCGAACCTTCTCCTGCTCTTCGCGGGTTGATCGGAGGGATCATGGTAGTTATGCTCGCGAGCACTCCTGTCATTGTCGTGGGTTCCGCCGTTGCATTGTTTCTCCGCTGCCTTTCATGCTTTTCGCGACCTAGCACATTCAGATTTCAAAATCTCCTGTCGCCAGCCATAGTCCTCGTCGCTTACGGAATCGTCTTCGCCTATCTGTGCAGTTTTGACAGTCCGTGACCCGTCACCGGCAAGCCGATAAGCCGGTCGTAGTCAGCTTCCCGGCATCCACTTTAGTGCTCGCTATGCGAATACTTAGTCGGGAAAAATGGTTTGGAAGAGGAATCCTTCTATCAACTGGCCCATCCGACCCGCATCCGCCTTTCACCTCGATCTGTTCGTGGCATGTTTTTCGAAAAATGGCAGTGTTTTCAGGTGGGAATATGTAAATGAAAAGAGGCACTCACGGCTTGTTCAGAAAAGCACAGAAGTGGCTACGGTGCGTAGCCTCGTCGCAGTTTTCTCGATCGGCGGGTTTTCGCTTCAGCATTTCCTCTTGCCCCGCCGGGCAGGCAGTTGTCCGATGCGCCCTCCCGTTGGTCGGGATTATTTTTCAAGGCAACCATGGCCACTATCGTTCAAAAATATGGCGGCACCTCCGTGGGGAACCCGGAACGCATCCGCCGCGTCGCCGCCCGCGTGCTCGAAACCCAGCGCGCGGGGAACCGCGTGGTTGTGGTCGTTTCCGCCATGAGCGGGGTGACGGACAGCCTGTTGAAACTCGCCCGCGATGTCTCGGACGATCCCACGGAGCGCGAACTTGACGTCCTTCTTGCCACCGGAGAGCAGACCACCATCGCCCTCGCCGCCATGGCGATCAATGCCTTGGGCGGAAAGGCCGCTTCCCTCACCGGGGCGCAGGCCGGCATTGTCACGGACGGCGTCCACACGAAGGCCCGCATCACCACCATCACGCCGGACGAGGTTCACCGACTGCTGGATGACGGAAATATTGTGATCGTCGCCGGGTTCCAGGGGGAAGCCGCGGACGGCCGCATCACCACCCTCGGGCGCGGCGGCAGCGATTTGACGGCCATCGCCCTGGCTGCGGCCATCAAGGCGGACCTTTGTCAGATTTTCACGGATGTGGACGGCGTCTACACCTGCGACCCGCGCATCGTGCCGGATGCCCGCAAAATCCCCGTCATCAGCTACGAGGAGATGTTGGAAATGGCCAGCAGCGGCAGCAAGGTCATGCAGAGCCGCAGCGTGGAGTTCGCCAACAAATTCGGGGTCCCCTTCGAAGTCCGCAACAGCATGAACAACAACCCCGGAACCCTAGTCACCCAGGAAACCATGAACATGGAATCAGTCGTCATCCGCGGGATCAGCCTGGAACGCGATCAGGCCAAGATCACCATCACTTCCCTTCCGGACAAACCCGGATACG
>JAQGPD010000583.1 GCA_028293305.1 Verrucomicrobiales bacterium
GCCGGGATGAGAGGAAGCGCGGATCGCGGAGCATGGGACGTGCGGCGCTGCGCGGGCTGTATGCGCTGCGGGATGTGCGGTGAGGTTGGGAATTGGGGGTGGTGAGGGGCGCGCGCGGTGGATGGATGCCTGAGGAGGGTGGCGGCTAGCGGTATTGGATGCAATGGGCACGGTTTGGCTTGCTGCTGCCACACAGCGGATTGTGGGTGCACCGCTGGCGGCCGGATACAGCTGTTAGAGAGATTGGCCGCGCATTGGGCGCGTGCGTCGGCTCCGTTTGTTAATATCGGGCGGTTTTTGTGAGGGCTGGCGCACGGCGAGGAGGTTGGATGGTTTGGATAAGGTGACAGGTGGCCCTAGATAGTCTTTTGTCCGCCCAAGGTATAGTGTCAAACCCTATGCTATGCCGTAACTCGTTGATAATGTGTGAGTTGTGAGTCTTTCAATTTCTTTCAATTGGAGAATGTTTCGGTGGTTTGTTTCCCGCCTTTCTGTAAGATGCGCGCCCGGGTCCGTGACTGGGCTTTTTGTGGAACGCCCCGTGATCTGACCAGGATTTTTGTTTTTACCCCCTCCCATGAAAAAACCTTTGGTATTGTTATGCGGCATCGTTGGATTGTTGATGCTTTTGTTTTTGTTTTTCGGGATGGAAGGTGGCGATGGGCGGGCGGGCGGACCCGATTCGGCATTCCCGTCCATGGCAAGCAGCACGGGGAAGACTCCCGTGGATCCTGACCAGCCGCCGCCGCCATTTCCAAGGGTGCCAGCCACCGTGGATCCGGGGACGATCGCGGACCGGACTCTGCCAGTCGGGGCACTGACGACGGAACGGGAGGTGAAGCGCAATCCTGATTTCCAAAAAGTGGTGGCTTTCAATGCGTGGGCCCAGCGCTGGAAGTCGGCGGATACGGCAAAGCGTGAGGGCATGATAGCGGAGGGCACGGCCTTGGCGGAGGCGCGTCGCCCGGAATTCAAGGCGTTGATCGTCAGCGACCCGCGTCGGGCTTTGGAACAGGCGGTGCCCCGGGTGATTTTGCAGGACCTTCCCCCGGAGCTCGCCGCTTTGTTGGAAAAGCCGATTTCCGACAAAGGGAATTACAATGTTTACCAAGGCCGCCCGACGGATGGTGGGGCGGTGCCGGTGGAGGGGCTGACGCTGCGTTATTTCGAGGCGGCTTCGGGCGGGAGTTTCAAGGCCCACGTTTTTGGAGAAATGGAGTCGGTCACTTCGCGGAAGGACGTGCCGCTCCGGGGCGTGGCCATTGACCGCGAACTGGCGGTCGCCGAAAGTCCTGTCCGGCGTTTGGAAGATGGGGAACGAGTTGCGGCCGGGGCCAATGTCGAGGCCCTGTGCCCGGTGTCAAAAAAGGAAACCCCCGCTGTCGCGCCAGAGGAGCCTATCAATGACGAGACGCCCGCCATCGAAGTGGGCAAACGCGTGATTTTGTTATGCAATGGCTCGCATGTGACCGTGCTGGACGAGCAATACAGATCCCTCATCCAGGCCAGCGGGCAGGGCGGCGCGGGATTTTTTCAGGACAACTACCCGGGCACGTCCTCGGAGGCGATTGGCAATTTCCGGTGTTTATATATTCGTGTCACTTATCCTGAGCAATTGAAAGCTCCCAATACGGAGGACAGCGCCTATGGTGATATGCGCAATGTTTCCAAGTTCTATCTGGAGAACTCGTATGGCAAATTGACGACCACCAGCGTGGTCACTCCGCTGATCGTTTTACCTCACACACAGGCATGGTATATCGCCAAGGACAGCGAGGTGGACGGGCTTGGCCTCGTGCACAGCGACTCGCGGTCCGAGGCGCGTAAAATCGGTTATGACTCCAGCCAGTTCAACTGCACCATCGTCCGCGTGAATGGCGGTCCCCGGCTCAGCGGCATTTCATGGGGTGGCGGCGACAGCGTCTGGGTGAGCTGGGACGGGATGGATGTGCTGAACCATGAATGCGGTCATTCCCTCGGGAGAAATCACGCCAATTTCTGGAAAACAACGGACGGCACGCCCTACGGCCAGGGCGCGAATGAGGAATACGGAAATCCTTTCGACGTCATGGGCGGAGGCGGCGGTTTCGGAGCGCATTATAACACGATCAGCAAACGCGGCCTCGGCTGGTTGCCTGACAACTTTGTCCACAAACCCGCCGCGAACGGTGTTTACCGGTTGTTTGCCTATGACCAGCCCCAGCTGGAGGAGGGCCGGCGTTATGCATTCCGCGTCGCCAAGGACAATGCGCGGACCTATTATATTGAATACCATCCTGCCAATTCCTCCCTGACAGATTCGGCTTTGGTGATGTATTCGTGGAGCGGGATGAGCAACGCGGGTCATGTGCTGGACACCACACCGGGCACTCCGGGTGGCAAAGGCGATGGAGGGATCCAGATCGGCCGCACCTACACCGATCCGGAGGCGGACATGCACTTCACCGTGTTGGGCAAAAACGCGACCACTCCGCCATCGTTGGATTTGGTTTACAATCACGGGCCCTTTCCCGGAAATCTCCCGCCTGCTGTCACGCTCGCGGCCAGTGCCACCACTGTCGCCGCCGGCGCCAGCGTGACCTTCACCGCCGCGGCCACGGATCCAAATGGCGACACGCTCGCCTATCATTGGGATTTCAATGACGGTGTGGCCATCACCAGCACTCCGGTTTTCACGAGAGTGTTTCCCAGCACCGATCAGATGACGGTGATGCTGACCGTTTCCGACATGAAAGGCGGCATCACGCGCAAGCATGTGCTGGTGAACGTGGGCGCGCATGGAAGGCAGACCATGAGCGGTCAGATCCTCGCCGGAGGCCAGCCGGTGGTCGGGGTGCGGATTTCGGATGGAACCAAATATTGTTTCACGGACAGTTCCGGAAATTACCTGCTGAGCGACCTTTCCGCTGGATCGCACACCCTGACCGCGACCTTGGCGGGCTTCACGTTCACGCCGGATTTTGTGAATCCCATATCCATCATTTCGGGGGTCAATGTCGGTAACTGGACAGCCGGGGCCTCCACCTTTGTGACCATGACCAAAACCACGGACGCGACCGAAGGCGGGGCGAACGGAACCTTTCTCCTGACACGCAGCGGGGACACCTCCGCCGCTTTGACGGTGAGGGTGGCGGCGGTGGCGGGTTCGGCCACCAAGGCGACGGACTACAGCTTTTCTCCCGACTATGTGGATGATGGCCTTTTCAAAACCTGGCAAATCCCGGCAGGGTCCGCCACCTTGCCCATCACCGTGGCCGCTGTGAATGACACCAGCGCGGAAGGCCCGGAAACCATCTCCCTGACACTTGCCTCCAACGGCACCTATCTCGCGGCGGGACTGAACAACGCGGTGATGACGGTGGACGATAACGACACGGTCCTACCCAAAATCAAGGTATCGCCCACCACTCCCTATGCCATGGAATCCCCGGCGGAAAATGGGGCCTTCACCTTCACGCGGACCGGACCCAACACGGCGGCTCTGACTATTTCGGTCGCATACACCGGCACCGCCACCAATGGCAGCGACTATGCAACTCTAACATCAAATGTCACCTTTGCCGCCGGCCAGTCCAATGTGACCGTCAATCTCTCGCCCATCAATGACGCCGTGATCGAAACGCCGGAGGACTGCATCGTGACGATCAACAGCGGCGCCACCTGGCTTCGTGATTCAACGGCTCAGACGGCCACCATTGTGCTCAATGATGATGATTCCCCCATCCTCACCGTCACGGCGACTGACGCGGCGGCCGCCGAGCAGGGAAGGGATCCGGGTGTGTTTCTCATCACCCGCACGGGCAGCACCGCGGCGGCTTTGAAGGTCTATTACGGTCTCTCAGGAAGTGCCCTCCACGGCACCGATTACATAGCGCTTCCCGGGGAAATAACCATTCCCGCCGGGGTGGCCAGCGTGCCGGTGATCATCACTCCCTACGATGATGATCTGGGGGAACCTGACACTCAATCCGTGGTGATAGGGTTGACCACTTTTAATAGCGCCTACAGTCTGGGAACCGGCTTCACCGCCACGCTGAACATCACGGACAATGACGACATGCCGGTGATTTCCGTGCGTGCGGGCACGTCGCCCGGCGAACCCTCCACGGCCGGCACGTTCCTTTTCCGCGGGATTGGATCCGCCACGGGGAATGTGAGCGTCCGATACACAATCAGCGGCACCGCCACTTCCGGGACGGATTTCACGCCGCTGTCGGGAACTGTTAGTGTTCCGGCGAATGGATCGACGGATGTGACCGTGAATGTCCCGATCCTGAACGATGCCATTCCCGAGGACACGGAAACCATCATCGCCACGATCACCCCGGATCCGGCTTATAAAGTCTACAATGACGGCACCGCCACGCTGCGGGTGAAGGATGATGAAAAAGCGGAGCGGGTCATGGTTTCCACGTGGAATCAGTCAGCCGCCGAGCCCGCCACCGCCGCGCGCTTTTATATCTCCCGCAGCGCTGCGTCCTCCACGGCCATGTCAGTCAATTATGTGCTTTCCGGCACGTCGGCCAATGGCGCTGATTATGAGTCCCTACCAGGATTTGCCACCATTCCCGCGGATGCCGCCGGGGTGGATGTGATCGTGACGCCGATCAATGACACCCTGGTGGAAGGCACCGAAACCGTCACCATGACCCTCACTTCCGGTCCGCTTTATGGAGTGGATATTCCGGGTTCCGCCACACTTTACCTGACGGACAATGAGACCCCGCCCACCGATGTGAAATTCGCTGCCGCGACCCTGACCACCACGGAAGCGCCCGGGGCCAATGGCGAATTCCGCGATATTCCCGTCAGCCTTTCCGCCTCCAGTGCCTCCACGGTCACGGTGGAATATGTGAGTGGCGGCGGCACGGCCTCGGGTGATGACACCGACTGGGTCTTTGTCGACGTCAACGCCGGCAATGCCATCATTGCGCGTGGCGTGCTCACCTTCCCGCCTGGCACCACCACGCAAAACATCCGCATCCGGGTGAAAAACGACGGTGTGGTCGAGGGGTCGGAAACGGCTATTGTCAAACTCCAGAATGCGCAGTCCGCCAGGATTTCCACAAGTCTCGGCACGCAGACCATCACCATCAATGACGCCAACAATCCACTCCGGCGCGTGCGCTTTTTGGTGAATGCCAGCACACGGTCCGAATCCGAAGGCACGGAGCCCATGATGATGGCGGTTCTTGATAGGGCCGCGGACAGCACGCCGACCACTGTCAATTACACGGTCGCCGGCAGCGCGACGCCGGGGAGCGACTTTGTATTGAATCCGGGAACGCTGACCTTCACCGCCGGGGAGACGCTCAAGATGCTGCCGCTCAGCATCCTGACCGATTCCGAAAGTGAAGTGCCCGAGACCGTTGTGGTTACCCTGACAAATCCTGTGAACGCCGAATTGGGTTCCCTGACTATTCATACCCTGACGATTCGGGAAAGCACCATATCCGCCGTCAATATAGCCGCCACGCCGCCGGATGTGCCGGAAAACGCCGGCCCGGCCCAGTTCACCATCACGCGCGGCGGGGCGTCGAACGCCCTGGCGCTTCCGGTCACGTATCTGGTGTCGGGCTCCGCGGTGGTGGACACAGATTTTTCCGCAACCTCCGGAACGATCATCATCCCAGCGGGTGCCAACATTGCCATGCTGAGCATTCCGCTGATTGATGACAGTGTGGATGAAGCGGATGAAACCCTGACGGTCGCTCTGGTGGCCAACGCCGCCTATGACCTCGGGGCCTCCGCTGAGGCAACGGCGACCATCGAGGACGATGACGCTCCGCCGGCCGTGGTGGTGACGGAACCGCTCAGGTCTTTCGCTGCTATTCCTTCAGGCGTCGGCCTAATGATGCGCGCGGAGGGCAGCAGGACCACGCCGCAGGGCACTAGCAATCTTGCGGTGAATTGGAGCAAACTCAGCGGACCCGGCGAGGTGACTTTTGAATCAGCCGGACTCCGCTCCGCGGTCACCTTCTCCGCGGTCGGGGACTATGTGTTGCGGGCCACGGCGACCTTTGGGACGGTGAATGGGTTCACGGACTATCCTGTCAGGGTGGGCATTCCCCTGACTGCTCAGACCGTGGGAACCACCACGGCCGCAGGCTCCTGGTCGGAGACGGACTCCCTCGCGGGGTCCGGCCTCGGAGGGACACTTTCCGTTACCGGAGCCGGGGCCGGCATCAGCTCCTCCGGAACTTCCGATGGGTTTTATTTCCTGGCATCTCCGGCCAGCGGCGACTTCGATGTGAAGTGCCGTGTCCTGGATATCACTAACACCGGGGGCGGCACTTCATTCCGCGCGGGGATCATGGTCAGGGCCTCCACCGCAGCCAATGCGCCCTACGCCTTCGCCTTGCTGAAAGCGGACCGCAGCAATGGATTCCACGCCCGGCTCACGGCCGGTGCCGATCCCTATGACACTAACGGAGCGACGGCCTTGCCCAATCCGCTATGGATCCGGCTGACTCGTGTGGGTAATATTTTCAGCGCGTTTTACAGTCAGGATGATGGCGCCACGTGGACGCAGCGCGGGACCAGCCAGACCGTGCCGGCCATGGGGGCTTCCCCCTTGTTGGGATTGGCGGTCACGAGCGCCGCGCCCGCCACGGCATCCACCGCTGTATTTGATAGTTTCAATGCGGAGCTTCCCACCAACATCGGTCCGTTTGTGAATGCGGGACTGGCCTTGAGCGGGGGTGGACCTTGGAATCTGGACGCCACCGTCACCGACGACGGACGCCCGGCACCCTCCGCGCTAACCACACTCTGGCAAACCCAGACCGGACCTGGCAGCGCGACATTCACCAACCCGAGTTCGGTGGACACCGCCGTCAGCTTCGCGGATTCCGGGAACTACGTGCTGCGCCTCACCGCCGCTGACAAGGATATGACCACCTTCGACGACACGACCGCCGATGTTATCTCGGTCTCGCCCTTGGCCGCTTGGAGGACCCTCCACTGGAATCAAACCAACGATTCCGGCGACGCCGCCAACATGGCGGATCCGGATCATGACGGGCTTGTGAATTTGATGGAATACGCGCTGGGTGGAACGCCCACCCAGCCTGGCCCATCGCCACTCGACATCACCCACGAGGCCGGTGAATGGACATTCCAGCTCAGCCGTCAGGCCGACCGGAATGATGTCAGGATGATCCTGCAAAGTTCGCCAGATCTTGTGGATTGGGCGCCCTTGGCCAAAAGCGTGGGCGGCCAGCCATTCACCGCGCTGGTGCCGGAAGCCGCGGTCTCGGAAACCGGGGCGGGTCCTATCAATGTCAGCATCTCAGTGGTCCCGTCGGAATCCAGCAGCCCGAAGCTCTACTTCCGCATGGCTGTCGAATTGGCCAGCGATCCCGAGCAATGAGCGGAAACTGATTTCACCTTCGGCAAAAAACCATGGCCGGCCACGCCTCATGAGGGTCATGCTTCCAACAGCTTTTTGACGCGGACCCATTCCGTGATGGACCACGCCTGGGAGCCGCAGCCGCGCGGTGCGTGGGGGTAGCCGCCGTCGATGATTTCCTCCAGGGAGCCCAGCGAAAACCGTTGGAAGAGCGGCGCGCTGGAGGCGAGCATGCCGGCGGCGCGGGGTTTGGCGGAGGGGCCGTGGACCAGGAGCATGGCTTCAGCGAGCATGGGCATGACCCAGGGCCATGCGGTGCCGTTGTGATAGGCGGGCTTCCGGCGCGTGTCCTCATCGCCTTCATAGTGCGGCCAGAAGGGATAGAGCGGGTGGTTCAGCAGCTGGCCATTGCGCTCGATGGGCAGGGCGAAGGAAACGCGGCGGTCCGCGAGGGTGCGGAGGGCGCCCGGGACCAGCAGTTCCAGACAGCCCTCGATGATGCCGGTGCAGAGATCCGGATCCGTGACCGCGCCCAGCGTGACGGCCAGTAGTTGGTTAGGGCGGAGGTGATCGTCCGCCGTGCATTCCGCGGCGCATTGACCGGGTTGGCCATGCAGGCAGTCGCTGAGCCATGGCTGGCCGGGGCGCGTGAAATAAGTCAGGATGGACTGCTGCACCTGTGCGGCCAGACGGGGCCATTGCGGGTCGCTATCAATTTTTGACAAAAGCCTCAGGGCATCGAACCACAGGGCCTGGATGCTGATGGGATAACCCTGGCGCGGCGTGCCGGCGGGGTAGTTGGTGTCCATCCAGGTGAAATGCGGCGGGCTGTAAATCAGGCCGCTCAGCGGGTCCATCACGATGCCGTTGGGCGTGCCCCTGACATAACCCTGGCCCAGCGAGACGAGCACTTCCCGCACGGTGCGTCCGCCCGCCGTTTCGGCCAGGAAGTTGTCGTGGCCCTCCCGTTTGATGAGATCCGCGACGCTGGTGAAAAACCAGAGCGGAGCGTCCGAGGTGTCGCGGTTCGAGTCGTCGCCGCCGCGGATCATGTTGGGCAGCGTGCCGTCCTTTTCATACCGGGCAAAGGTTTTCAGGATTTCCCGGACGGCCCCGAGTTCCCCGGCGGCGGCGATGCCGCGCAGGCAGATCAGCGTGTCCCGGCCCCAATCCAGGAACCACGGGTAACCCGCAATAACGGTTAGTGAGTCATCGCGTTTCACGATGAATTGCCGCACCGCATCCAGCAGGGTGAACTGCCGCGACGCGTCCTCGGATGGCGCGGGATGCGTCCGCGTGAGCGGGCTGCCCTGACTGTCGAAGCCGACCGAAAGCATGGCGCTGTGTCCGGACTCCAAGGCCATGGTGAAATAGCCGGGGCTGAAAAGATTGCTGTTCCCGCCAAGGCCGCGGGAGGCATCGATCGGGTGATCCACGGTCAGGCGTTCCGGTTCCCTGACAAACTTCGCGCCCTCCACGGAAACGCGAAGTCGACCCAGTCGGCAGGGCATGTGGAAGCCGTCCTCCCGCACCGTCAGCGCGCGGTCAAGGTCCTGGACACGATCCTCCGGCAGGTTCCATTTTTCATGAAAACCGCGGTCCTCCACATCGGGCCGGAGGATGAGTGTGACCACGCCCGCGCGGTCGCCGGGGAGGCGCTTGAACGTGACGCTGACGGCGTCCTGTTCTTCGGTTAGGTGGACCGTGGCGCTGAGGTGGATCCAATGTCCGTCGCCGCACGGCAGGCGGAAATCCCAGATGGCGGTCTGCTCGCTGGCCATGCGCAGGCCGGTGGTCCATTGCGCCGAGACCTCGGTGGAAAATCCGCGCCTGACGATCCAGGCGCGGCAGCGGTTCACCACCATCCGGCGGTCGATGGGATAGTCAGGGTGCGGGTTGGCCGCGAGCAGCGCGTCGTATTGGGAGCGGACCGTTCCCCAGGCGGCGCGGAGGTGCGACATGGCGCCGGTGCCGTTTGTCAGGATCACGTGCAGGTCCGGTTCCGCGCGGACCTGGACGCCCGTGGCCTCCGCCGCGAAATGCGTCAGGGAAGTGGGCAGGAAAAGTGGGACTGTTCCGCGCTGGTTAGGGAGGCGCATGAGCACGGAAGCTTTTCCGGAATGATCCTGAGGGCGCGGTATGAGGGTGAAATGGAAATCCTTCCCTGGCAAACTGAGGCCTTCCGCCAGGGACTCGCCGCCGGCGGAGAGCGAATAACGGAACGGCTCCGGAGCTGTCAGGAGGAGAAAATCGCCCGGCAGCCAGACCACCTCGCGACGTTCATCGCGGGGGAAAGTCACGGTGGTGACGGGCGCGAATGGCAGGCTGGTCAGCGCCTGGCACCACGCGGCGGGAGCGGCAAGCAGGCGGTCGGGGTCCGGTTGGAAATCCGCGCGTTTGCCAGGAAAACGGGACGCCAGACGGCGGGCGAGGGCGGCGGCTTGCTGGCTGGTCTGGAGGCTGGGTGGACTTTCCAAAAGGGGCGCGGCGGACAGCAGGCAGACGGTGCCGGGAGGAAGTGTCAGGCGGCCTTGATTATCGGCCCAGACCGGGGCGTCCGGAGGCAGTCCGCAGAAGGTGCGGACGAGCGATCCTGACGGAAAATCTGCGGCCGGCCAGGCGGCTTCCGCGGGTTGTTCCGGGTCCAGGTTCATGAGCACCAGGACGGTCTGGGACTGGTCCTTGGAGACCCGCCGCAGCACCACCGCGGAGCCGCTGCTGGTGGTGATCAGTTGAAGTTCCGCACCGGCCGCGAAGGCAGGCTGACGCAATATTTCCTGGAGCACCGCGATGCGTCCTATCTGATTTTCCGGCGAGCCTTCCGCGAGGGATGTTGCGCCATGCACGCGGATTTGTTCCGTGGCGAACCATTCCGCGCCGCAGGTCAGACCCCAGCCTCCGGCCGGACTGGACAGGGCGGCCACGGCGGTGCGCAGCTGCGCCCACATGGGCGAGACCGCGGCGAGACGGGCGTTGTCGTGGGTTTCCGCGAAGTTCACCTGGTAACCCTGACACTTTGATTGCGCGATGGCCTGAGGCAGATACCAGTCCATGGCGCCGCGGCTTTCGTTTTGGAATAGCTCGCTGTAGGCCCAGTTCAGGCCACCTTCCGTCAACAAATCCAACATGACCGGAATGGGGCCGCCGAGACCTTCCAACAGAAAAACCGTGTCAGGAAATTCCCGCCTTACCTTGGCCGTGATGTAGCGCCAGACAGGCAGGGGGACGAAGTAGCCGGCATCGCAGCGGAAGCCGTCCACGCCCTGGCGGCACCAATACAGGAAGACCTCCGCCATCTTTTTCCAAAGCTCGCGGTGCGTGTAATCCAGCTTCACAAGATCCGCCCAGACCACGCCCCAGGCGCCGGGCGAGTGGAAGGTGCCATCGTCATTCCTGACAAACCAATCCGGGTGGTGCGCCATGAGCTGCGAGGCCCAGCCGGTGTGATTGATAGGGATATCGATGAAGACCCTCGCGCCGCGCGAGTGGATGCTGTCGGTGAGTTCGCGGAATTGTTGGAGCGGGGTGGTGCGCGAGTCGAATTCCGCCTGGGCCGGGTCCACATTGAAAAAATCCAACGCCGCGAACGGGCTGCCATACCGGCCCATGCGGGCGTGGGTGGTGGGCACGGGAAAAGGCGGCAGCAGCAGGACGATGCCGAAGCCGAGATTTCCAATGATATGATCCAGGCGGTTCCTCACCGCGCGGAACGTGCCGCTGGGCGGGATGACCGTGTAGCCCGCGTCATCCAGCGGCTGCAGCGCCTGGTCATCGCGGTCGTGCGTGCTGTCGCGGAACAAGCGGGGAAAGGCGGCGTAGATGGAGTTTCCGGCCACGGTCCAGGCGGGCTCGACCTTGATCCTGACATTTCCCGGCGTGTCCGGCCAGACCGGTGGAAGCAGCTCGTCGGTTAGGAGAAAAGCGCGCGCTTCGAAGGATCCGACCTCCGGCAGCGGAAGTGTCAGGGTCCAGCCTCCGGCGCCATCCGGCAGGAAGGGCAGGTCCTCCCAATCCAATCCGGGCGGCGGCGCGGATTCCTCGACGGCGGCGATGATTTCATCGCGTTGGCGCGCGGCCTGGCGGAGATTCGTGCGGAGAAAAAGAACGCCGGTGACGGGTTCCGATGTGGTTAGGGAAAAAGTGACGTCGTCGCCGGCGTGGCGGATCAGAAGCGAGCCGGGGGCGGGGGTCTGGGTCAGGGAGACGGGCATGGCGCAAGCCGCCGCAGAAACCATGCCTTCGCAACCGGAGGTGTGGGGGGTGTTTTACTGCCACAGATGGCCTGGGGGGACTTGGAAAAGGGGATTGGCCACAGAGAGCACAGAGAA
>JAQGPD010000594.1 GCA_028293305.1 Verrucomicrobiales bacterium
TGTATCCAGTGCCCCGCTTGTGGACGTTCTTCTCGGTAGGGCCATCCATGTGAAGAGTGACCACTGTCCGGTCGTCGCCCTCCACAGAGGTGGAAATCAAGGGACTGGATTTGCGTCCGGTGACTGCGGTTTGAAACCATTGATCGTTGAACTTGAATCCAAGGCGTTTTTTTGCTTCGCCTTGGCGGATGTAGCTGAGGTGCTCGGATAACAATTCCAATTCCCCATTCCGGCGGCGTTCTTCAGGATCCTCCCGATACCGCAATCGGACTTTGTAATTCAAAAACGTGGTGGATGCCAATGCCTCCTGCCGGAGATCATCCAAAGCGCTCGGCGGAACAATCATGTCCAAATCAAATTCCATCTCTCCCAATTGTCCCGTCGACTGTCTCGTGAAAAGTGAACGAACGTCGGCATTTCTGGCCCCTTCCGCCCTGATTGCCCTTCCTGCCTCATCCAACTTCCCGCTCGAAAGCAGCGACAGAAACCGAATGGCATCAAAAAGATTCGATTTGCCCACGGCATTGGCTCCTGCAACACAGGTAAATGGCCCGAAGAGAATCTCGGTATCGACGAGATTCTTGAAGCCTTTGACATGGAGCCTTGTGAGCATGGGGATCTTTTACTCGATTAGACCGGAGCGGCAAGCTGTTTGCATGGAGGCTGGCTACATCGCAAAAACGTAGAGTCAGGAACCCGACACCCGCGGCTTCATCTGTGAATGGGACTGAGACTCCGCCAGGGCTTGCGGTAATCCTTGGCGCGGAACAATCGGCCTAGTTGAAAAATAACATGAAACCCGGGAGATGTTAATTTTTCCCGGGCGTGGGGCGGCCCATGGTTGTGGCGCGGTAGAAAACCCGGCTTCCGTCACCGTGTCCCAGGGCGCGGATGGGAAAGGATGAAATGGCGTTGCGGGTGAAAGTCCACGATCCGGGCTGCATGGTGGTTGAATAGTCGAGGCGTCCCACCTGCGACAGAATGCCATTGGACAGGGCGATGGAGGGTTTGACATAGTCCGAGGCATACACTTTCACATCCCCGATCCTGACTTCGGAGGAGAGGCCGCCGGTGCGGGCGGAAAAGACAGCGACGCAGTGGGAGGGGGACGGAGCGGCCGCGGTCAGATTGCCGGCCAGGGGGAAGTAATAACGCACGCCGTTGAGCACCACCCAGGCGTCCGCGGGATTCAGCGAGGCCTCCAGATCCTGATAGGCACCGCCCGCTTTCATGGTGGCGGGGGAGAGGGCCGTATAACCGATCTGGAATCCGTTATACCTCGCGGTGATGCCGGGGGCGGGTTCTCCGAGATCGGTGTTTTGGAAGATGTCGAAGGAATACACCAGTCCCGTGTTGGCACCCTCCTCATTGAAAGTGCCGGCATTATTTCCGTGCTCGCCCCAGCTGATGGCGAAGCCGTCCGCGGGATCGCCGGCGGAGGTGAGGCGCACGCGGGCGGTGAGGCGGGTGGGGATCATGTCCTGCAGGCCGGGGGCGACAAAAAACTGACCCAGGCGTGAGGTTTCGTCGGTGACGAGGCGCACGGCCGTGGGGGCACCGGAGGGCTGGGGATCGGCGACCCAGGCGGCATTTCCGAGGATGTTACCGACGCCGTATTGGCTATTCACGGTGTCCGGGCCCCCTCCGGGAAGGGAGGGGACGGCGGCGGCACTGGCGACTTCCGTGCCGCCGGTGGTGTCGTGCATGGTGCAGGTGTGGAAATTCCCCGGGCCGGAACGGCATCCGGTCACCGCGCGCCACCCGTCGGTATTTGTCAGGGTATTGCCCAGCGAAATACTGGTGAATTGCATATTGCTGGAAAGAAGGGTGGTGCCCCCGGAGGCATTCAGATATTCCGTGGTCACTAGGAGTTCCCCATCGCTCCGGGTGTGGATGTGCACGGAAAGCGATCCGTCAGGAGCGTCCTCCGGGGCATCGTTCATGAGCCCGGACGGCTGATCCGAGGCCAGGGTGCCGACATCGGACTGCGTGTAACCGCCGGGGCCGTTGACCCGTGATTTGAATTGATAGGCAATGCCACCCGGCGCGCCCGCGTCCGGCACGGCGCTCACGGTGACATACACGCCAGGCGCGGTGCTGGAGGTGCCGGGGGTGAATCCCAATTCGGATAGTCCCGGTCCCCATTGAAAGCCCCACACCAGATTGGGAGGGTTCGTGCTGTCGCCCCGGTTGAAGTTCAATTTGGTCCTGAAATTCAATCCGACGGCTGCCCGCGTGGGGTCCATGTCCCCGTAGGACAACGCGCCGTAAGTGTTGGGAAATGGAAAACCCAGCCGCATGCTGAAATCGCGGATGATCCGGTTAGGAGGCGTCAGGATCGTGTAGGGCGGCGCGGCGGTCACGGGGGCGGCGATCCTTGCCAGCACGGGATCCTGGACCGCCCGGTAAGTTAGCAGAGCGAGGGGATTGGAGGAGGAAACGCGCTCCCATTGGATGGGGACGAAGCTTCCGCCGCGGGCGGAGGCAAGGCATTGCAAAAAAGTCAGGGCGGCGGAAATAACAAAACGGCGGGCAACAACAGCGTTGGACATGGGTGGAGATGGAGGGGATTCCGGGGCGCGTTGGAAAAGCGCACGTCCCTTTCCACGCCAAAACTTTCCCGCGATGACGGAGACACCGCAAAATTCCCGCGCCGGCCTCGGAAAATCACGCCTTGCCAGCCACGTCAGCCATCACACGCCGGACGACCCCACTGACATGTTCCGGGGTGACCGCCTTCATGCAGCGGAAGTCCATGGCGCATTCCCGCAGGAAGCAGGGAGAGCACTCCACATGCTCGCGGATGACCGTGTGGCCTTTACCCAGCGGGCCGGTCCAGGCGGGCTCGGTGGAGCCGAAAATGGCGACGACCGGGGTGCCCAATAGCGCGGCGAGGTGCATGGTGCCGGTATCATTTGTCAGTAAAAGCTGGCAGCCGCGCAGCTCCGTCATGAGGCCCTGCAGGTCGGTTTTTCCGACGAGATTTTCGCAACGGCCGTCGAGCAATCCTGACAATTCCTCGCCCATCGCCGTTTCGCCGCGCGCGCCGAAAAGGACGATTTCCGCGTCGAGCTCGGAGGTGATTTGTTTGATGGCTTCCGCAAACCGGTCGAGCGGCCAGCGTTTGGCGGGACCATATTCCGCGCCGGCGCAGATTCCTATCCTGACTTTTCCTGGCAAAGTTCCCGCTGCGAGCGTGGTGGGAGCCGATCCACGCGTGACGGGCAGCGGGTCCATGAGCGTGGGATCCTCCACATCAGCGCCGAGCCGCCACGCGATGCGCAGGTAGTGCCTGACATGATGTTCCGTGGGGGTGATGCGCTTCTTTTTCGGAATGATCTGATCCACCAGCCATTTCCGGGAATGCCCCTGGTATCCCACAATCCGCGGCACCCGCGCCAGCCAGGACTCCAGGGCGCTGCGCAGGGAGTTCGGCAAAAGCACGGCCGCATCATAAAAAACGCCGCTCTTTTTGATGACTTGGGATGCGCCCCAAATGCCGGCTTTTTCAGGAATGGAGAGCACCTCGTCCACCTCCGGCACCGCCCGCCAAAAACCGGCGAGTTTCGCCAATGTCAGGATCGTGACCCTGGCATCCGGCCGGCCGCGCCGGATGGCCCGCACCGCCGGCACCGCCATGCAGGCATCGCCCAGCCAGTTGGAGGAACGGATCAAAATTTCAAACCGCTGCAGGTTCTCCACGGCCTGGTTGGGCAGGAGGGTCACGCCGCGTTTATACTTGCCTAGCAAAAAATCCGGGTTGGGCGTTTTCCACCGGTTATGCACCCAGAACCAATCCGCCGGGGACCGCCGGATGCCGGCTTCCAGGACCTGATTCATCCGCGCCGTGGAGGCATCCACATCCAGTCCGGTGCGCCCGCCTGGCAGGACTTCGCCAAGGACGAGCCGCCACCGCGCGGGCCCCACGGTTTCCACGGTCAGGGGCACGATGGGCGCGCCGGTCCTGCGGCTGAGCAAAGCCGCGAGGTTGGTGGTGGAGGCCAGCCGATTGAAAAACGGGCACCACACCCCACCGTCGCCGGCATGCTGATCCACCAAAATCCCGAGGGCATTTCCCGCCCGCAGCCAACCGGCGGGAGCCTGGAATCCGTCCCGCCTATCAAACAAGGTGCACACCGACCGACTCCGCCGCCGGAGCACGTGGGCATTTAAATAGGGATTCCCCAAAGCCTGATACATGCTGGCGGATTTCACGCCCGGCCCCAGGATGTTCGTCTGGGAAAGGACCTCCCAATTTCCCATATGGCACAAGGCGTAGATGAGTCCGCCGCCTTCCTTCAACAACACATCCACCTTGGCCATGCCGCTGGTCTCCAGCCGCGCCAGGACGTCCGCCTCCTTCATGAAGGAGATTTTCAGACTGCTCAGCATATTCGCCGTCAGCGTGGAAAAATGATCCCGCGTGAGCCACCCGATCTCCTGCGCGGACCGGGAGCCCCCGAAGGCGATTTCAAGATTCCGCCGCGCCAACCGCCGATACCCCGGGAAAAGCACGCACACCACCCGTCCCACTCCCCGCCCCAGATGCCACACCACGGTCAATGGCAGCATGCGGCAAATCACTTCCACCAACCGGTAGGCAAAATACGTCAACCGGTGCATCATAGGCCTGAGATGATAGATCGTGGGTGAAAAACGGATAACATTCCAAAAAAATCCCCGCGGCCGAACCGCCGGAATCAGCCCGGAATGGACCGCCCCCCGGCGATAGCGTCAAGCGCGGGAAACCATTTCCGCCCGGCTTTTCGCGCCGCCGAAGCTCCGATTCCCCCCTTCCCGCCGCCAAACCCGCCCGCTTGGTTCACCACAACAGTCGTTTGCCCTTCGCAGGAATGGTGACAGAATGCTCCCCACCCTTCTTCCTCCGCGCCCCCGCCGGAGCCCGACACCGCTTTCCTTTTCCAGCCCCGCATGATTGGCGATCTCATCAAAATCAAAGTCGAGGAACTGCCCAGCCGCCGCGCGCGCAAAAAGCCGTTCC
>JAQGPD010000185.1 GCA_028293305.1 Verrucomicrobiales bacterium
ACCGGCAAGGAAGCCTTCGCCTCCACGCGGCTGGGATGGCGGGTTCCGGATCCGAAGCTGAACAAAGTCGCGGTGTGGACCTATTATGAAGGAGCCGCGCGCATGGACGGCATTGATGAAGGCACCACCACGGTGGCCGCGATTCCGGAAAAAGGCTGGTTCTGGCACATCCCCCAACATGGCGACCGCATCAGCGTGGGCGTGGTGGCGGAGGGCAAATACCTGGCCCGCGACGGCGTGCGTGATCCCAAGGAAATGATGGATCGGGAGATCGAGGGCAACCCCTGGATGCGCGAGCACCTGGCTTCGGGACGGCAGGTCGGGGAGTATTGGATTACGAGTGAATATTCCAAACATAGCAAATACGGCGCGGCGCCTGGTTTGTTATTGGTGGGCGATGCCTTCGCGTTCCTGGACCCGGTTTTCAGCAGCGGCGTGATGCTGGCGCTGAAGAGCGCGGTGCTGGCGGCGGACGCCGTGCACGCCGCCCTGGAGGCTGGTGATGTCTCGCCGGAACGCTTCGCGGATTACGGTGCGGCCATCCGCGTCAGCGTGGAGAACATGCGGAAGCTGGTTTATGCTTTTTACGATCCCGACTTCTCCTTCAAGGACCTGATCATGCGCTTCCCGGATGCCGCCGACGCGGTGACGGATTGTTTGTCAGGCGACCTGGGCCGCGATTACTCCAAGCTGTGGGCGCAGATCGGAGAGTTTGTTAGTCTTCCCTCGGAACTGCCCTATGGCGCGCCGCTGCTGCATCCGGTCGCGGCTTGATAGGCGGACCGCGGGGGCGGACTGAAAAAGGTGGATAGTGGCGGGAAAAAGGCTGGAAACCCGGGCTGGTGGAGCGCGTTTCCTCCCCGCAGCCATTTCCCGTTTTTCCACCATGAACACCACCTTCACCCGCCGCCGATTGTTAACCGCCGCCGCCGCTACGTTCGGCGCGCCGCTGATCCTGCCAGGACGCGTGCTGGGCCTGGATGGGGCGGTGGCTCCCAATTCCAAGGTGCGCCTGGCCTGCATCGGCGTGGGCGGCATGGGGACTGGAAATCTGAAGTCTTTTTTAAATGACGGACGCGTGCAGGTCGTGGGCATTTGCGACGTGGATTCGAAACATCGCGAGGCCGCCGCCGCCCTGGCAAAACTTGGCGCCGGCGACCTGACCGGAGACTACCGCGCGATCCTGGCGCGCAAGGATGTGGACGCGGTGATGAATGCCACGCCGGACCACTGGCACGCGGTCATCGCCACGGCGGCGGCGGCGGCCGGGAAGGACCTTTATTCCGAAAAACCACTGGGCGCGGGCATCGCGGATGGACGCGCGATTTGCCGTGCGGTGGAGGCGCACAAGCGGGTGCTGCAATGCGGCACCTGGCGGCGCTCGGGCATGAAAACCCGCATGGCCTGCGAGTGGGTCAGGAATGGTTATATCGGCGATCTCAAAGTCATCGAAGTCGCGGTGCCGGGATCATTCCGCGTGTCGGGCGGATTCGACGGCACGGAACCCAACGGCACGCCGCCGCCGGAGATTGACTATAACATGTGGCTGGGCCCCGCGCCGGACGCGCCGTATTCGCCCGCGCGGATGCATTACAATTTCCGCTGGATCACCGACTACGCGCCTGGCTACATCACGGATTGGGGCGCGCATTTTCTGGATGTGGCGCAGTGGGGCGCGGGCATGGACGACACGTCGCCGACCGAAATTTCGGCGACCGGAGTGGTCCGCCGCACGAAGGGAATTTACAATGCGCCGGAGTCCTTCCGGATCGAATATCAATACGCCAACGGCACCCGCTTCGTGATGGTCAGCTCCGAGGACACGAAGGCGTGGGGCATCCGTTTCGTGGGGACCAAAGGCACGATCTTCACGGAAAACGACCGGCTCGAAACCGATCCCGTGAGCCTGCGCGCGGTCCGGTTGAAGGACAGCGACGTGCATCTTTTCGAGTCGAAAAACCACCACACGAATTTCATCGACGCCGTGATCTCGCGTGGGCAAACCGCTGCCCCCGCGCCCGTCGCGCAACGGGCGGCGACGCTTTGTCATCTCGGGGCAGTTTCGGCGGCTTTGGGACGGCCGGTGAAATACGATCCGGCGGCCGAAACCTTCGGCAGCGATGCGGAGGCAAACGCCCTGTTGGCGCGGCCGCTGCGGGGTGATTGGAAGTTGTCAGTCTGATGGCTGCGCGGCTTCGGGCCGTGGCTTATTAAAATAGATCCCGGCTTCTCCTAACATGATTTCAGGCCTTGTCGTCCATGGGCGCAGGTGCGGGAGGTTGCGTCCATTTGCGTCGGGATTTGGTCCGTGAATGCGTTGAAAAATGCGCAGGATGGCTGTCCGTTTCCTTCCTCCATTCCGCCTGACAAAACCCCGTCCGATGCCGCTCCCCCACTCCTCCGTTTCCGTCCTCCTGTCCGCGTTGCTTCCGCTCGCCGCCGCGCTGCCTGCCCATGCCCAGGAGCCCACTCCGGCGCCGGCACCAGTTCCAGCCGCCAAACCCAAAGCGGACCGCACGTCGAACCGCGGTCCGGAGGAGGTGGAACTCAAGTTCAAACTCCCGCCGCCCCCGGTCCTAACGCCTGACCGGACCCGCGCGACTTTCAAGCTCCAACCCGGATTCCGCATCGAGTGCATCGCCAGTGAACCCATGATCGAAACACCGGTGGCCATGAGCTGGGACACGCAAGGCCGGCTCTATGTGGTGGAAATGCGCGGCTATATGAATGACGTGAATGCCGGCGGCGAGGACCAGCCGCTGGGCCGCGTGAAGCGACTGGAGGACACGGACGGCGACGGCATCATGGACAAGGCGTCCATCTTTGCCGACAAGCTTTTCATGCCGCGTTCCGTCACCGCGTTTGGTGATGGCGCGATCATCGCGGAACCGCCCAATCTCGTTTTCCATCATGATGCGGACGGCGATGGCGTGGCGGAGAAAAAGGAAATCATCGCGGAGAATTTCGGCACCAAAGGCGGGCAACCCGAGCACATGGCCAACTCCCTGACATATTGCCGGGACAACTGGCTCTGGGCCGCCGGACACGGGGAACGGCTGCGCTGGAAAGACGGGAAGTTCATCAGCGAACCCACCCGCAGCGGCGGTCAATGGGGGCTGACCCAGGACGACTGGGGACGACGTTATTTCAACTACAACAGCGACTTCCTCCGGACCGATCTTCTCCCGCCCGCCGTCTATGCGCGCAACCCGAACCTAACCGACCGCGCCGCGCTGAACTGGCGGGTCCTGGAGGATCAGCACTGTTGGAATCCCACCCCCACGCCCGGCGTGAACCGTGGTTACGAAGCCGGAAAACCCAAGGCGGACGGCACGGTCTCCGATG
>JAQGPD010000637.1 GCA_028293305.1 Verrucomicrobiales bacterium
TGAATTTGCTGTGCATGGCCACGGGAATGCCGCGTCCGTCATCCTGGATGGAGCAGGAGCCGTCAGGATGCAGGATCACCTCGATGACTTTGCAGAATCCGGCGAGGTGTTCGTCGATGGAGTTGTCCAGCACTTCGAAGACGCAGTGGTGCAGGCCGCGTTCATCGGGGTCGCCGATATACATGCCGGGGCGTTTGCGCACGGCCTCGAGGCCTTCGAGTTTGTCGATTTGCTCGGCACCATAAGCTTGGCCGATGGCCGGCATGGTGTCTTTATCCTGTTCCGGGAGAGGAGGGTCCTGATCTGACATGGTGGGAAAAACGGGAGGCCGGCCCGGATGGGCGCGGCGGGGAACCCATTATAAAGCGGAGGAGCGGGCAAAACGCAACCCTTTGGCAGGGGAATCCGCGGAAGTTTGCGAAATGATGAAAAAACGCCTGGTTACTTAAAAATCCGCCTCCGCCGCGCAATTCAGCTTGCGGCGGCACGTGGAACCCCTATACACCGGAAAGACCGGCATTGAACTGTCGGAAAATAGGAGCGACAGTGTTTCTTCTGTCACTCCAACACCCATCAACTCCCCAAGTCCTGTGCTAAAGCAAATCATCGGTCAAAAACCCCAGCCGGTCGGCCCACCGGCCCCTCCCGCTCCGGTGGAACCCGCCTACAGTTACCCCCCGGCCGCAGAATCGTATAAACCCGCCCCTTCCTACTCAACCCCTCCTCCCGCCAAATCATCCTTTTCAATGAGCACCAACAAAAACATCCTCAGCAGCGACGTCGAAATCAAAGGTTCCCTCAAATTCTCCAATGATCTGATCATTGACGGAAAAATCGAAGGCGAAGTCAGCTCGGATGGTTCCCTCACCGTTGGTGAAAACGCCCTCGTGATCGGCGAAATCCGCACGAAATCCGTGGTCGTCTTCGGCAAGGTCCAAGGCAACATCACCGTGACCGAACGCTGCGAGCTGAAGAGCAACGCCATTCAGGAAGGCGACATCGTGGCCGGCACCATGTCCATCGAGGAAGGCGCCACTTTCATGGGCAAATCCTCCGTCGGCAAAAACGCCGTCGCCAACGCCCAGGCCCAGAAAAAAGCCGCTGCTCCCGCCGGCCCGAACGCCCAATCCTAACCGCCTCCCGGCGGAAGTCCGCAGACCCTTCACGGCGACGGATTCAGCGGACCGCCGCTGCGGCCTTCTATCAGGAGGACTGACCGCTGATCGAGAAAATCGAAATCGAATGCCCGCATTGCGGCTCCCGGCAACGGGAGTCCGCCAGCGGGCTTTCGACGTATTGCCGGAGCTGCGGGCAGCACTTCAAACTGCCTGGTCTTCCTCCGGTGCTCAAAAGGCGTGGCCTCTGGGGGCTTGGAAAAGCCGACCCGCCCTCCGCCTCCGCCGGCCCCCAAGGCCCCCGCTCAGTCTCCATGCCCTTGCTGCTCAACGGAGTCAGCGCCAAGGAGGGAAATGTGGTCGCCCGCAGCGGCGAACACCCGGAAATCCTCCACACTCCCGTCGCCAGCCGACGTGAAGTCGTTTGCTTCGACTGCCAGGCCGTAAACAAAGCCTCCGCCCGCGCCACCTCCACCCAGTGCGCGAACTGCGGCACCTTCATCGACCTCCGCGATGTCGAAATCCGCGAGCGCAGCACCCAGCGCATCCGCACCAGGGGGAACGTCACCGTTCACAAAAAAGGCTCCCTCCTCGGCACCGCCGTCCATTGCGGCAGCCTCATCGTCGAAGGCTCGGTCGCGGGCAGCATCTATGCCCAGGAAACCGTGGAGTTCCGCACCGATGCCAAAATCCTCGGCGAAATCCGCTGCCGCCGCCTGATCATCGACCGCAGGGTCACCCTCGCCGGTCTCCAGCCGATCCATCTGGAATTCCTTGAACTGCAAGGACATCTGACCGGCCGGATCTTCGCCTCGGGCGTCGTCCACATCACCCGCCACGGCCGCTTCGAAGGCGGCCTGGACGCCGCACGCGTCCGCGTCGACCCCGGCGGCGAACTCCAAGGCCCCATGCGAATCGGAGGCCGCGCCCGCACCGAAGAAGAGGAAAACGAAGAAGAAGACCAGGAAAACTAGCCCCGGAAGCCCCCGCCTTTTTCCGCTCCCCGTCCCTTCTGTCCTTTAAGTCCCTTTTGTCCCTTTCGTCCTTTTCTACCTCCATCCGCCTCACGCCGCACGCTTCACGCCTCACGCCTCACGCCTCAAGCCTCAAGCCTCAAGCCTCAAGCCTTCCGGAAAACCACTTCCCGGGAAATCTCCCGCCCGTGCCCGGTCAGCACCAGCCGGTCCTCATGCAACTCCGCCGTCGCGAACGCGGTCGTGTCCGCCGTTTCCACCATGCCCTTCAAATTGATAAACGGCACGCCGTCCTCGGTTCCGAAATTCCCCGCATGATTGTGCCCATTGAACCAGGCCACGATGTGCCGGTGTTTCCTGATCAAGTCCAACACCGCCGCGCTGTTCCAAAGATTGTGGGGATTCACCGGAAAAACCGGATGATGCGCAAAAAGGATGACTTTCCGTTTTTGTTCCGCCGCCTCCTGACAAGTCTTGTCCAGCCAGGCAAGCTGCCCCGCGCCCAGCCCGCCGTTCCATGGTTCCGCCTGCGGCAGCTTGGCCTCCTTAGCTGATTTCAAAGCGGCGGTCGCCAGGGCATGTTCCGGAGTTCCCGCCGGCTGCGCATAGGTGCTGAGATCCGTGGTGTCCAATATCACAAAACGAAAACCCGCCTGGTCCACATGATAATAACGCCTGGCCAAACCGAAGCGCTCCGGAACGCGGTTTTTATATTCATCCAATACATCAAAGTCATGATTCCCCAACAAGTGATGGAAGCGATGCTTCGAAGTCGCGAGCGGTTTTAAAATCTCATCATAGCTGCCCCACGTCCGGTCTATCAAATCCCCCAGATGCAGGCAGCACGCGAGGTCCAATCCGTTGAAGTGCTCGATCGCCTTGCCCAATTTTTCAATCGACCCGCGGTAAAACCGCGTTCCCGCCGGGTCGATGTCCGCGTATTGCGCGTCCGACACCAGTCCGATGGTGGCAATGGGTGCCGCGGCGGCGCGGAGGATGGCGGGGGAACCCACGGCCATGGCGGCGGTGGAGGCAAGAAAAGAACGGCGGGTCGTCATGCGGGAATGCTGACACCGCAAAGCGACCTCCGGCAAGAAGTATCGCAAATGACCCGCCGACCACCGCGCTTGCCCGGGCCGGCGGGCGGGTGGAAGGATGGGCATGAGTGATGTTGATGCAGTGAAGCTTGATGAGCCGGGACCGGACAAAACGGCGAATTCGGAATCGCCGCGCGCGGTTCCACCCGTGACGGAGGACCGGATTTCCAACGCAAGTCCTGATGATTCAAATGGGACGCCGGAGCACGGAGGAGACATCATCGGCATCGACCTGGGCACCACGC
>JAQGPD010000021.1 GCA_028293305.1 Verrucomicrobiales bacterium
GCGGGGGCTCAGTCCACGGATTCCACGGATTCCTCAGGGGCTTCGTGGAGGCGGGGCAGGGCGATGCGGCCGGTGCGGGTGAGGTCGATGATGCCGAAAGTCTCCATGAGGGAGGTGAATTTGTCGATTTTTCCGGAATCGCCGGTGATCTCGATGGTGAGGACGCTGCGGCCGACGTCGATGATTTTGGCGCGGAAAAGCTGGCAGATTTCGATGACTTCCGCGCGGGACTGGCGGTCGACATTCACTTGGAGCAGGACGAGCTCGCGGTCCACGTAGTCGCCTTCGCGGAAGTCGATGACCTGGATGACGTCGATGAGTTTATCCAGCTGTTTGATGATCTGGTTGAGGACGTTTTCCTTTTCCTTCACGACGATGGTCATGCGGGAAATCCGGAGGTCGTGGCTGGGGCCGACATTGAGGCTGCGGATGTTATAACCTCGGCCGCTGAACATGCCGGCCACGCGGGCGAGCACGCCGAATTTGTTTTCAACTAGGACGGAAATGGTGTGGAAAGTCATGATGGGCGGAGCCCTGGTGGGCCGGGAAAAAGAGCGTGGAGATTCCTCCGCTCTTTCCCGGCGGTCAATGCGGATTTTCACGATCGAATTTCCGGATTGCCCCGATGGCGGGAGCGGAGGGGGCGGGAAAGTCAGGAAGGGGCATCGGCGGATTCCGTCAGGGCGGCGTCCAGGAGGCGGAGGCTTTTGGCGTTGGGAAGGACGCCGGGCTCCATTTGATTCATCACATAAGCGAACGAAAATCCGGTGGCGGGATCCGCGAAGGCATGGCTGCCGCCGGCGCCGGGATGGCCGAAGGCGGAGAGGGACGGGCCGAAGCGGGAACGCAGTTTCGTGCCGTCCGGAGCCAGCGGATCCATCATGAATCCGGCGGAGAATCGCGTGGGCAGGCACAGCACGAGGTCGTTCCCCTGGGTCAGTGGAGTGGTTAGGAATGGCAGGATTTCCTCCGGCAAAAAAGCCTGTCCCTGCCACACGCCACGGTTGGCGAGCAGGGCGTAGAATTTCCCCAGGGCGCGGGCGCTGCCCACGCCACCGAAGGCGGGCAGGGCGGCGTTCCAGGCGGTCGGCTGGTTCATCTCGGCCACGGAGTGCAGGCCGGCGGGGGAGGCGAAGGCGCGGCGCGTGAGGGTGGCGGGATCCGCCATGGCGGCGAAAAATCCGGTTTCGTCAGGATGCGGCGGTTTGGGCCGGCCGGGGTAGAGGCGGGCCACGTCCGGGTGACGCGCGGCGGGCAGGCCGCCTATCCAAAAATCCAGTCCGAGCGGCGCGGCGATGCGTTCCTGCCAAACCTGGCCCAGCGTGGCGCCTCCGGTGAGCCGGCGGACGCATTCATCCAACAAAAAGCCGAAGGTCCGCGGATGATACCCATGGGCGGTGCCGGGAGTCCACGCCGGCGTTTGTTTTTCCAGGGCGCGGACCACGGCGGCGTGATCATAAACCGAGGGTGGTTCATCCAGAGCGGGCAGTCCGGCCTGGTGGGAAAGGAGCTCCCCGAAGGTGACCGGCAACGGAAGTCCCGGCCAAACCGAGCGGACCGGCGCGTCGGGCGTGAGCCGGGCATCGTGCAGGGTCAGCAGCAACGTGAGCGCCGCCGGACCTTTCGTGGCTGAATAAACCGGCACCAATGTCTCCGGCGTCCAGGGCGCTGCATCCGCGTCTTTTGTCAGGCTGCCGCCATGCAGATGGAGAATCTCCTCCCCGTTTTTCCAAATGGACAATGCGGCGCCGACCTCGCCGTGGGTGGTGAAGTTTTCCTGGAAGAGATGGCGGAGCGTGGTCAGGGGGGGGGGAGGGGAGAGGAGTTATTAGTTATTGGTTATCAGTTATTAGGGGGCGGCGGTCGGGTGGGTGGTCAGGGATCAGGGTTTCGCGCCGGGTGGTGTATCCCAATAACTGATAACTGATAACTAATAACCAATAACTGATAACCAATAACTTTTTCACCACTACCTCTTGTCCTTGCTTCCCTTGGCCGGCTTGGCGGGTTCCTTGGTCTTCGGTTTGTCCTTGGACTCGGCGGGTTCGGCGGTTTTTTCGGGGGTGGCCGTGCCGGGCGCGCCGGGGGTGCGGTTGGCCAGGACGAAGGCTTCGGCTTCTTTGAGTTGGTCCGGGGTCAGGCGTTTTTTGAAGTTGGCTAGGCGTTCCTTGGCGGCTTCGATTTTTGCTTCGGCTCCGGCGGTGTAGAGGAGAAATACTTGTTTGAAATCGCCCTGCACGCCGCGCCCGTCCTCGATCATGGCGCCGAGGGAAGCCATGGCCATGGGGTTGCCTTTGCCTGCGGCGTCCTTGTAAATGGCGGCGGCGGTTTTGTTATCGACGACTCCGGTGCTGCCGCTTTCCAGGAGGGAGGCCACGTTCAGCGCGCCCGTGACGTCACCATTCTGCATGGCGCGCTGGAACCACGCCAGGGCGGCCTGCGGGTCGGCGGCGGTGCCCTTGCCATCGCGGTAGCGGGTGCCGAGCGCGAGTTGTGAGGGCACAAAAGCGGACATGGCGGCTTTGTAATGCCAGTCAAAGGCGGCCGCCGGATCCTTCTTCAGCCCGCCTTTTCCGGCGTCATGGAAGACCGCCAGATTATACATGCACATGCCGACTTTTTTCCCGGCCCCGGCTTGATAGTTCTCGACGGCTTTTTTGGTGTCCTGTGTCACACCGATGCCGTTTTCATAAAAATAACCCAACTTGTTATAAGCAGAGTATTCGTTCCTGGCGATGGCCTGGGTATAATACTCGAAAGCCTTTTTCTCGTCTTTTTTAACGCCGGTTCCGTTTTCATAAAGACTGCCCAGGGCCATGATCGCCTGGGTGGAGCCCTGGTCGATGGCTTTCTGTAAAAGTGATAGTCCGCGCTCGATGTCCGGCTTCAATCCAGCGCCGGAAGCGAGCCGCGTGCCATATTCCACCAAGGCGGGAAGGTGATTCGCCTTAACGGCCTGCTCCATGAGTTCGATGGCTTTTTGGGCATCGGCCTCGGAGATTTTGGGCTGATTTGCCAGGAGCATCGCCAGTGTCCATGAAGCATCCGAGTCGCCGCCGGCGGAGGCGCGCTCAAACCAGACGCGGGCTTTTTCCGGATCCTTGGCGATGCCTGCGGCGGGGATGCCATCGAGATAAAGCTGGCCCATGGAAGTCTGCGCGGCGGCGTTTCCGGTGTTCGCCAGGTCCTCGATCAGCGCCACGGACTTCGCGGGATCCACGCCGGTGGCGAGGTTCAGCAGGCCGAGATTGTTTTTCGCGGGGGCGAATCCGGCGTCGGCGGCTTTTTGATAGGCCTCGCGGGACTTGGCGGCGGCGGCTTCCGTTCCGATGCCGTATTGGTATAAATATCCTAGCAGGAATTGGCGCTCCGGCGAGGAGGCCTCCGTCGCGAGCTTGAGGGCGGATTCGAAGGCTGGCTTGGATTCCTCCGGGGTTTTGGCGGTTTTCAGGAGGTCCACCACGGCGGTCAGGGCGGGTTCCTTGAGGACGTCCGGAGGGGAAAGGAATTTCGCCCAGGCGGAGGGCACGGCGCAGCTGCCGAGCGACAGGGCGGCGGCGAGGGAAAGGAAGCGTGGGCGGGGTTTCATAGAAGGAAGGGGGTTTTTCGCAGAGTCGCCAGGAAATGTCAATGCCCGTCAGGCCGCGCTCCGTGTTCATAAGAGCGGTGATTTTTCCGCATTTTACAGGCCCGGCGCGCGGCCCCGCCCCGATGGCGCCGGTCCGACCTTCGCGGCCGGGTGACAGAACCACGCGGCGATGGGCGTTTTTCAGGAATGATCCGCCGTTTTTCCCTTGTGTTATGTCTGGCCGTTTGGCCGCTGCTTCCAGCCTGCGGGGAACCCCCGCGCGAGGCAGGCAAGGAGGCGCGCGAGGCGCCGAAGGGGTGGACGGTTTCCGACTGGTCCGACTGGAAAAAGCAGGACACCGGCCCGGAAGCCAGGATCTCCATCGTGCCGGAAATCGCGGAGGCGAAAGGCCCCGGCGATGGCAAGACACCGCCGGCTCCCCTAACCGATGAGGCGAAAAAAGCCGGCGTCCTCGTGCTGGAGCGCGGCGAGCCCTTCACGGTGGTCAAATACGAGGGCAAGGCTCCGATGCTGCTGGATGAATACGAGATTTCCTGGGAGGCCATGCGCGTGGAAGGCAACGATTTTTTCGCCGCCCTGACATTTCCCGTGGGCTCCAAGGAAAAGTGCGCGACCTTCGTGACGGGCGGCTGGGGCGGCTGGACGGTCGGTGTTTCCAGCATCGGTCATCAATTTGCCAACGAGAA
>JAQGPD010000028.1 GCA_028293305.1 Verrucomicrobiales bacterium
TCCCGAACCAACTTCCGCCGAACCAATCTCCGCCGAACCAATCTCCGCCGAAACAGCCTCCACCCAAACAGCCTCCACCGAAACACCTTCCGCCGACCCACCCGCCGTCGTCCCGCAACCTCCCCGGACGCACGCCCCTTCCCGCGATCCCCTGCATGGCGTGACGTTGGAACAAGTCCTCCGCCACCTCATCGATATCCACGGCTGGGACTACCTAGCGGACCGAGTGCCCGTGCGTTGCTTCATGTTCGACCCCACCCTTTCCAGCAGCCTGAAGTTTCTCAGGAAGACCCCCTGGGCGCGGAAAAAAGTGGAGGACCTCTACCGGTTTTCGGTTACTTGTTAGTTTCTTTTTCAAATTTACCCGTTCCTAACACCCTGTTCATCCCACCTTGTGAAGCCGCCAATAATAATTGCTGAGTCATGCATGCCGTAACCAAGATCGACATCCGACTGCGTGTTGGGGATGACCAACAGATCGAGGACGTTCTGATTGGGTTACCTTCGTATTCGAGAGAGAGTTTCGTTCAGGAGTCAGACGGACATTGGCATGGTAATTTCATTGTTTCTTGTGCCGTTGCTCCTGCGCTGGCACCCTGGGATTTTATTGATGATTTCGCTCCACACTTCCCCACGCTGCTTGCGCTCTTGGAGTTCCACGACGCCACATTTCAGCTTCAGATAGCGGTAGGGCATCCCGGGCCTGAGGAGTTCCGCCTTCCTAGAGGAATGATTGCACTCGTAGCAGCACTTGGAGCGGAACTCAGGGTGACAACCAGCACGAATCCGCTCAGATTAGAGGCGGAACTAGCGCACGGAGCGTAGGCCGGCGCACTATATCATTTTCATTTTTTTGTTCACCATGGTGAGTTTCACGCCAACATCCCACCAAGGTTTTATACGGTTCAACTGGCAACTACCTGTCCTGCCTCTTTTTTGAAGCTGAATTCACGCCCTCAACCTCATTCCCGAGTCCAGGCGCAGGGTCGCCCACGCCGTGCTGGCGATTAATTGTTCTCACTCCCCCTCCGGATTGCCGAACCACTTTTTCCGCAGTTCGTCCAGGAATCCCCGCTCGTTCAGCACCAGCAGGGCGCGGTTCATTCTTTCGCGGAGCGGACTGTCCTGCTGCACTCCGATTCCATAATTCTGGCGGTCGAAAACAGGTCCCGCCAAAGCCAGTCCGGAGTCCCCGCTTTGATTCAGGAAATAGCTCAGCATAGGCGCGTCATACACCACGGCCTTCGCCTGGCCGCTTTTCAAATGAGCCACGGCGCCCGCCAAATCAGCGGCGGGCACGGTCTCGATTCCTTTGGCCAATAACCACTTTTCGGAAGTGCTTCCAGCCAGGGTGGCCACCTTGCGCCCAGGCAGATCGCCGGGGCCGTTGATCTCGCCTTTGAGGGAATTCACGGTCATGGTGGTGGTGAAGGATGCTGTCAAAAACGAGATCAGCACGATGCTCAAAAGCATCCACGCGATCGCCACCAACCGTCCGCCCACGCCCACCGGCCCCTTGTTATCCGCGCCGCCCACCAGCAGCGTGCTGACCGTCCACCAGAAGCTTTCCCACAATCCTTTTTTGTAATCCTCCGGCCACATATCGCCATTCACTTTATGCTCATAACGCCACACCAGATGGCTGACGCCAAACATGGTTAGCAGCAACAAAAGAAACAGCCCCACAAGCTGAACGTTGAATAGGTTTTTCACCATTTGCCAGAGCGTGGACAATCCGCCGCCGCTGTTGCCGGCCACCATGATTTGCAATCCGGATTCGTAAAAAGGCTGCGTGAAATCCACCACGCCCTCGCGTTCGGAGGTGATGCTGAGGGCCGCGACCGCCGCGTCCGCTGTTTTGTTTTTCAGGGCATCCACCATCTCCGCGGCGCTCCCCGCCACGGTCATTTCCGTCTCGATTCCCGCCTCGCGCGCCAACTCCTCCCACAACTCGATGCTGTAACCGGTGGTCCGCCCATCCTTTTGAAAAGCAAACGGCTCGATGTATCGCGTCACTACCTTCAGTTTCTCCGCCCGCGATTCCGCAGGTGAAAACAACAAGGGAAGCACGAGGGCGAACAATAAAAATCGAAGCGGGTTCATGAAGCGGATGAAAAGTGAATGAAGGTGCGGAGCGCAGCGCACCATCCGCAGCCACAAAGAATTGCAACGAATATTCCCTCCCCCCGCGAAGCTTCCTACAGCCCCTTCGATACCCCTCCCCGAGCCTCGATGACAGGCGCCCTGGCAAAAAGCCGTATCCACTTTTCCATCGATTCGAACTTGCCGCCGCCCGTCCCCTTCTCCTTGTTGCCGCCATGATTTCCCTCCAGGAAGCCCGCCGTCTCATCACGGATCACATCCCCCCCCGCGCCCCGCGCCGCCTGCCCCTGGCGGAGGCGCACGGCCTGATCCTGGCGGAGGACGTGACGGCCGATGCCGCCTATCCGGATGGCGACCGATCCCAGATGGACGGCTATGTCGTCCGTGCCGATGCCGTTCCCGGTCTGTTCCGCTGCGTGGGCGAAATCCCCGCCGGAGCCGTTCCCTCGCAGCCCCTGGAACCCGGCACCTGCGCCCGCATTTTCACCGGCGCGATGCTGCCGCCATGCGGAGGAAGAGTTGTTATCCAGGAGGATGCGGCGGTTGAAAAAGACGGTATAAAACTTCCGGTTTTTTCGGAGCGGATGTTCGTTAGGCAAAAGGGATGTGAAGCGCTTCCCGGCCATGTCATCCTTCGCGCAGGCTCCCTCCTGGGCGCAGTGGAACTCGCCATGCTCGCCCAGGTCGGAGCCGTTTTTCCCTTGGTCATTCCGCCACCGACCGTCCGCCATCTGGCCACCGGAGGCGAGTTGGTGGATCCTTCCAAGAAACCCGGCCCCGGCCGCATCCGGGATACCAACAGCTCCCTGCTCCGGGCGCTCCTGACGGCGGACGGCATCACGGATCTCAACTCCGGCCGCATCGCCGATGATCCGGAAGCCATGCTCCTCGCCGCCGATGGCAACGCTGATCTGTTATTGATTTCCGGCGGTGCCGGAGCGGGGGATTTTGATTTCGGTGCCGTCACCCTGCGCCGTCTTGGTTGGACGATTCACTTTGACCGGGTCAATCTGAGGCCCGGGAAACCCCTCACTTTCGCCACCCGGGGAAACCGCGCCGCCTTTGTGATTCCCGGGAATCCTGTCAGCCATTTTGTTTGTTATCACACCGCGCTTCGACTCGCGGTCGAACTCGCCGCCGGCCGCCCGCCTTCCTGGCCGGCGCTCTGGGTCGATCTCCAGGACGCCGCCACACTCCAACCGGACGCGCGCGAAACCTGGTGGCCCGCCACGGCTTTTGTGCGCGAAGGGCGACTGCTCGTGCAACCCAAGCCATGGTCCAGCTCCGGCAACACCTTCGCCCTGGCCGGAACCAACGCCCTCGTCCAGGTGAATACCCAGTCCCCGCGTGACGGACAGGCCCTGACACTTCTTCTCACTCCCCCCGCCACTGTTCCATCCTGACATGTCCGAGCAACCCTTTTCCCATCTCGACGCCGCCGGCACCGCCCGCATGGTGGACACCGGCCGCAAGCCGATCCAACGCCGCACGGCCATCGCCGGGGGCTTCATCGTCCTCGCGCCCTCCACCGTCACCGCCCTCCGCGCCCATGCCCTGCCAAAAGGCGATGTCCTGACGGTGGCCCGCATCGCCGCCATCCAGGCCGCCAAGCGCACGGACTCCCTCATCCCCCTCTGCCACAGCCTCCCGCTGGACGCGGTGGATCTGGACTTCAGCGTCCAGGAAAACGGCGTCGCCATCCAGGCCACCGCCATCACCACCGCCAAAACCGGAGTGGAAATGGAAGCCCTCACCGCCGTGTCCATCGCCGCCCTGACCATTTATGATATGTGCAAAGCGGTGGATAAAAACATGGTCATACAAGATATCCGTCTTCTCTCCAAAACCAAGGAATGAAAGCAGCCCGCCTCACCCTCAGCGACCGCGCCAGCGCCGGCATCTATGAAGACCGCAGCGGCCCGGAAATCGAACGCATCCTGACTGAAGCCGGATTCCCCATCACCGATTGGACCCGCATCGTCATGCCGGACGAACAACCCGCCCTGGAGTCCCTCCTCCGCGACCTTGCGGACCACCACCGCACCGACCTCATCCTGACAACCGGCGGCACCGGACCCTCCCCGCGCGACATCACCCCGGAAGCCACCCGCGCTGTCCTTGAGCGCGAACTCCCCGGCTTCGGTGAAGTCATGCGCATGCAATCCTTCGCCAAAGTCCCCACCGCCATCCTCTCGCGCTCCACCGCCGGCACCCGCGGCACCTCCCTCATCATCAATCTCCCGGGCAACCCCAAAGCCATCGGCGAGTGCCTCCCCCTCCTCCTCCCCGCCATCCGCGAGGCCCTGAAACACTTGAACGGGGAATAAAACCAGCCAATTTTCTGGTGCTGCTGGACTTGGATTTTATTTATCGCTTTTCTATGAAATAGCGGCCCCGAAATCCTAACTTGCATAAAAATTTTCCGTCACGATCCATTCGATTTTCCGCTTCCGGACTATCAATTTCCACTAACCTCCAATCGCGCTCATTTCCACTTTCCGCGTTTGGGTGCCGGCGGCGGTTCGCAGCTCGGAATAACGGTCCGCGCGTCCGCTCCAGGTGCCGCGGATGAGTTCCACGAGTTCCGCATCGTCGGCGCCGCGCCTCAGGGGACCGCGCAGATCCAGGCCTTCCGTGCCGAACAGACAGGTGAACAAGCGCCCGTCCGAACTCAGCCGGGCGCGGTTGCAGTCGCGGCAAAACGGCTGCGTCACGCTGGAAATAATGCCGATTTCCCCGCCGGCCGCGGTTCGGTAACGGCGCGCGACCTCGCCTTTGTAGTTAGGTTCCAGCGCGGTCAGTCCGCCCACGGATGCCTCCAGGCGGGCGGCCATTTCGCCGGAGGAGACCACTTCGTCGAGCTTCCATCCGTTGGTGTTCCCCACGTCCATGTATTCGATGAATCGGACCACAAACGCCTCACCGCCAAAGCGTTCCGCCAACGCCGGGATCGCGCCCTCATTCACCCCACGGCGGATCACGGCATTGATTTTCACGGGCGAAAAACCCGCCTCCACCGCGGCCTCGATTCCGGCCACCACATCCGCCACGGAAAATCCCGCGTCATTCATGCGCTGGAAAACATCGTCCTCCAGCGCATCCAGGCTCACCGTCACCCGGTCCAGTCCGGCCGCCCGCAAGCCCGCCGCCATCCGGGCCAGCAGCGAGCCATTGGTCGTCAGCGTCAACTCCACGCCCGGCACGCCGGTGTGCAACTGCTCCACCAGCCTGACCAAATCCCGGCGCAGCAAAGGCTCCCCTCCCGTCAGGCGGATTTTTTGCACTCCCAGCCCGGCAAAAACCCGCGCAAGACGCGAGATTTCCTCAAAACTCAGCAAATCCGTCCGGTGCAGAAATTCATATCCCGGCCCGAACACCGAGCGCGGCATGCAATACGTGCAGCGGAAATTGCATCGGTCCGTGACGGAGATACGGAGGTCCCGCAACGCGCGGCCCAACCGGTCCGTCACCTTGGTATTCACTGAAAAATCCGGACTGCTCACTATAAAATCCAATAACGAAAGGAGGGACGAATACGTCCGCCTCCCTTCCTTACGCCTCCCGGACCGCCGGAATCAAGTCAAGCCGCGCTTTTTCACTCCTTTTCCTCCCCCGTCCGGCGTGGTTTCCCCGCCCGGTGCACCCGCAGACTGTAGCCATTTCCATTTTCAAAAGGCTCCACGGAAGCCGTCACCTCCAGCACCGGATAGCGCACCGTCGCCAGGCCGAACCGACGGTAAACCGGCCCGAAAAGCTCCGCCTCCACCATCCCGGTCGCATCCGCGAGGGTTAGAAATTTCATCGCCTCCCCCGTCGTCTGGCTATGCACGCGGGACACCACGGTCAGCCCGCACAGCACCACCGTCTCCCCCACAAAATCCGCCAGGCGCGCCACCGGGCAATAGGTTTCCCATGCAATATCCCCATACAATTCCAAAGGATGTCCGCTGATCGTATAACCAAACAACTCCTGCTCAGCTAGCAACTTTTCCCGCAGCCCCGGTTCCTGCGGCACCACTTCCTCACGGAAATCCAGGACCGGCGGCGCCAGCAGCCAACCCTGCCTTCCGCGCCCCTCCTCCTGCCGCCGACGGCACACCTGCGCTTCCCAAAAAAGCCGCGTCCGCGTCAGCCCCAGGCCATCGCAGGCCCCCGCGCGGATCAGTAATTCCAGCTCCTCCGGCAGGACGCCCACGCGTTCATGGAAATCCACCAGCCCGGAAAAACGCACGCCTTCCGCCCATGCCCCTAACAATGCTTCGACCGTCCGGTGGGAAATCCCCTTTACTGCCGACACCGGCACGCGCACCCCGCCCTCCCTCACGAGGAACCCCGGGCCCGGGTCATTGATATCCGGCGGCAACAGCTTGATTCCCAATCGGTGGCATTCCAACACATACACCAGCGGCGTGTAAAAACCCTTCCCATTGGTCAGCACCGCCGCCATGAAATCCGCCGGATGATAACACTTCAACCACGCCGCCTGATACGCCTCCACCCCATACGCCGTGCTGTGCGCCTTGTTGAACGCATACCCATGAAAACCCGTCACCAGCCCCCACACTTTTTCGATCACCTCATCCCCATGCCCCTGCTCCCTCGCGGATAAAACAAACTCCTCCCCCATCTCCCCTATCACTTTCACCTTCCCCTTCACCAGGGCGCGCCGCAGCACATCCGCCCGCCCCGGCGCCATCCCCGCGAAGGCCTCGCATATTTGCAGAATATGCTCTTCATACACTATCAATCCATAGGTGCTCCGCAGACAAGGCTCCAGTGAGGGATGCAGATATTCCACGTCCTCCAAACCTTGATAGCGCCGCGTGAACCGCAGCTTTTTCGACTCATTCGACGCCCCGGGCCGGATCACGCTGACAATCGCGATCAACCCGTCGATTTCATGCACCGCCGCCATCCCGCACAGATTCGTCATCGCCGGCGACTCGATATGATGCACCGCCCGCGCCCCGCCACCCGCGATCATCCGCCACACCGCCGCATCCTCCCACGGCTCCAGTTTTTCCAAATCCACCGCCACCCCGCGCGACGCCAGCGACGCCACCGCATCCCGCATGGCCGCCAGCCCTCCCTGCGCCAGGATATCCATCTTGATCAGCCCCATCGCCTCCACCGCATCCATATCATAATGACTCGTCAGCCACCCTTTCCGGCTGGTGAAACAAGGCGTCAGGTCCGCCATCCGCTCGCGTGAAAGCACCACGCCGCACGGATGCATTTTCGGATAGCGCGGGCAGCCGTCCAGAAACGCCGCCAGCCGCAGCGCCGTCCGGTAAGGCTCCTCCGTCAGCGGCAGATCCGCACTTTCCGGCCGGCCCCGCAGCTTTTTCAAAAGCGCCTCCCCCGTCTCATCCTCCCGGCCTCCCGGCCCCACCGCGCTCCCGCCATAACTTCCCGGCATCCGCTCCGTGAAGCGCCGGATCTGATACTCGGACACGCCCAGAACCTTCCCCACATCCCCCATCGCCCCCCGCGCCTTGAAGGTCGAAAACCCACCCACCACCGCGCAATGCCCCGGTCCGTATTTCCGGAATAACAAGTCGATCACCTCATCCTTCCGGTCATGCGGAAAGTCCACATCGATATCCGGCAGCTTCTGCAGCGCCATCCGGTCCTTGTTCAAAAACCGTTTGAAATACAACTCGAACCGGATCGGGCACACCCCGCTGATCCCCAGGCAATAACAAACCAGCGAATCCGCCGCGCTCCCCCGCGTGATCCAATCGATCCCCTCCGCCCGGCACGCCTGCAGCAGATCCCACACAATTAGAAAATAATCCTCATACCCCACCTCGCCGATGATCGCCAGCTCCTCCTCCGCCTGCGCCTCATGCCGCGCCGCCCCCGCCCCATACCGGCGGCGCAGCCCCTCCATCACCAGCTTCCGCAAAAACTCCCGCCCCGTGAAACCCGTCGGCGGTTCCCACACCGGGAACTGCGGCGCCCCGAACGGAAACCGGAACGAACACCGCTCCGCCAACTCCCGCGTATGCTCCAAAAGCGCCCCCTCCCCACCCGCCAGACGCGCCAACTCCGCCGGCGTCCGGAAATGATAGGCCCCCTTAAGCCGCTTATCCCCATGCTCCTGCCCCAGCAGCGTCCGCGTCCGGATACTCTGCATCACATTCCACATCATCCGGTCCCCCGGCACCCCATAGTGGATCCGCGGCCCCAGCACCCCGCGCAGCCCCGGCGGCACTTCCGCCTTTGCCGATGGCACCGCATAATAAAACCGCCCCGGAAACAACTCCGCCAGCCCCGCATCATCACTCACCCCCAGCAGCCCCTCCGTCAGCCCCGCCAGCCGCTCCCGCTCCACCGGCAGCCGCTCCATCGCCGCCACGCCCCCCTCCTCCTCGCTCCCCCATCCCGCTTCCCCCTCCA
>JAQGPD010000072.1 GCA_028293305.1 Verrucomicrobiales bacterium
ATGGATGCCGTGACCCTTTCCAGCGTCCACCAGGCCAAGGGTCTGGAATGGAAAGTGGTCTTCATCATCTGGCTCACCGACGCCATGTTCCCCAACATGCGCGCGGCGGAATCCAATGGCGGCGAAGGCATGGAGGAGGAACGCCGCCTTTTTTATGTCGCCGTCACCCGCGCCATGGACCAGCTTTACCTGACTTATCCACGCCTCTGGCCCAAAGCCTACACCGGCGACGCCTGGCAAATGCCCAGCCGGTTCCTGGAAGCCCTCCCCCCCGGCTCCGTGGACGAGTGGCGCATCGGCCGCTAGCCCCCGTAACAAGGCCCGTCCCGGCCTTGCCCAGAGCCCCGGCATCTATCCAAAGCCCCGGCATTGCCCAGCCCCACGGCCCACGCCCACGCCCCCGGCTCCCGCCCATGCCCCCTCACCTAACATTCACATCCTCCCGCGTGATAATCCGCGCCCCGCGCCGCCACGTAAAATACGAATAAACCCACTGCAGCACCACCGCGATCCGATTCCGGAAACCGACCAGGAATAACAAGTGCACGAAAAGCCACATCAACCAGGCGAGATATCCCCGGAACTTCAGTCCAAACGCCGCCGCCACTGCACTGCTTCGTCCAATCGTGGCCATGCTTCCTTTGTCCAGATAGGCAAACGCCGCGCGCTCCTGCGTGGCGTGGTAGCGCTCGCGGTGCCTCAACTCCGCCAGAATCACACCCGCCACGTGCCGCCCCAGTTGTGACGCCGCAGGAGCCACGCCCGGAACCTTGACGCCATTTTTATCCGTCAGGGAAATCATGTCCCCCACCGCGAAGACCTCCGGAAATCCTGGCAGGCTCCCGTCCGGCCGCACCAAAAGCCGCCCCGCACGGTCCTGCGGGACGGGCAGGTTTTTTGTCAGGGCATTGCCTTCCACCCCGGCGGCCCAGACGATCGTTTCGGCCTCCAGCCGACCATTGTGCAGTTCCACCAGGCCATCGCCGATGTTTTGAACGCGGGTGTCCAGCCGCACCTGCACGCCCATTTTTTCAAGGCGCACCCTGGCATACTCTGACAAGTCGGGCGCAAAAGTGGGCAGGAGACGCGGCCCGGCTTCGATCAGGATAACATGCGCCGTCTCCGGCCGGATGCGGCGGAAATCCTCCGCCAGAACTTTCCGCGAGAGTTCCGCCAAAGCCCCGGCCATTTCCACTCCGGTGGGTCCGCCACCGACCACCACCATGGTCATCAGCCGCTCCCGGCTCACGGGATCGACCCCACTTTCCGCCCGCTCGAAAGCCCGCAGCACCCCGGAGCGGATGCGTGTGGCGTCCTCCAGACTTTTCAATCCCGGCGCATGCTCCGCCCACTCGCCATGGCCGAAATAACCGGTTTTCACCCCCATGGCCATCACCAGATAGTCATAGCCCAATGTCTGCTGCCGAAGCTCCACGCGCCGTTCCGCGAGATTGATGGACACCGCCTCATCCATCAACACGCTGACATTTTCCTGGCCGCGCACCAGCATGCGGATCGGCTGCGCGATTTCCGGCGCGGACAGCCCCGCCGTGGCGACTTGATAGAGCAGCGGTTGGAAAAGATGGTGATTCCGTTTGTCCACCAGGGTCACGGCGAAACGATCATCCTTCAAATGACGGGCGCACTCCAAGCCCCCGAAACCTCCGCCCAATATCAAAACGCGGATCGGACGATCGACGGCACCTTCATTTGCTGAATTCATCCTGGAACCAGCCCTATAACCTACCATCCTGCAACCGCTCGCCGCGCCTCCCAGGCATCCGCTGATGCTCCGGGCGACTTCCAAAGTCGCGGGCCTCCCCCCGGACCGCGACTTTTCAAGTCGCCCCGGAGCCCGGCCCCAAAAGCCCTGGCCAGTGCCCCGCCCCCAGCAAAAACACTCCCCCGTCTCATTGCACCGAAAGATTCAGCCGGAAAAATCCACCGCCCGCCGCCGCCGGAAGCACCCACTCCATACGGTTCAACTCCGGCGACACCGCGATAATGCTTGGCTCCACTCCAGCATCCACCCACCCCTGCAGGCCCACCGACCGCTGCAATGTCATGCGTATCCCGCCGGCGGCTCCCTTTCGGCAGTTGGCGTGAAGTTTCAGCGGCTGCGTGGAATCGATAATCAATGGCGACGCATCCCCTGGATTTGCTATAAGAGGGTCGGTCCCAAGGATGTATTCCACGAAATTTCCAACTCCATCCCCATCCGCATCCACCGCCGCGCCGGCAGCCGCGCCGCCTCCGGGGAAATAACGCTTTTGGAAATCCGCGAAGGACGAAACCCCGCTGCCACCGGCATCCAGACTCGCCACCCAACTGGAGCCGGACGCCGGATCGCCGCCGGTGTATAAAAGCGATTTCCCGGAATCCGCGGACCCGGGCCATGGGACCTGGTCGTCATACAGTAAATCCGCGATAACCAGATTCCCGGAGCCCACCAGCATCAGATTTTCGCCGCCGTCATCCAGGGCCCCGTCATATTCGCCGATGACCGGCCAGTGGCTGCCATAACGGAATTGATAGGCGGCCGCATTTTCCACCACCACACCGCTGGCGCCGGGAGCCAGCCAGGACTGGAGATCCAATCCCTTGGAGAAGGAAACCCCTGACAAAAACCGGACGCCCGTCAGGTTCACGGGCTGGGTTCCTTTGTTGGTGATGCGGATGAATTCGAAGTCATTCGCCTGCAGGAACCCCGCCGCGATCTCCGCGGCCGTGGGCGGCGAAGGATGATAGTGTATTTCGGAGACGACCACATTTTCCACGGAGGCGGCCACCGCTCCCGGCAGGAAAACCTCGCGCCGGACCGCGCTCCAGCCAGTGCCGTTGGGCACCGCGCCGGTGCCTCCGCCCACCGTGGTTGGAGGATCGCTGGGCACCACGGGATTCAGCGTGCGTGTTGTCAGGAGCGTCGGCCCATTGATGGGAATGGGCGCTTCAAAAGCCTGCGCGGAGGCGGCCAGGGCAGCTTGATAGGGAGGCGGCGGCGTGAGCAGCACGATCCTCGCGGCGAAAAGGGCATCGTTGCTGCTGATGCCGGAATTCATGCCGTGGATCGCCAACAT
>JAQGPD010000076.1 GCA_028293305.1 Verrucomicrobiales bacterium
TGGGACCGCTGGATGCGCTTCAAGGCGGTCTGCGCGGCGGAACTGGGAACCCGTCTCCCTTCCCTGCCCCCAAGGGATCTTCCTCCCCTGCCCGCGGGTCAACTGACGCACCAGACGGCGCATCATATGTTGGGTTTTCAGCGGGAATTTTGAAAAAATAACAACATGCCGCCGCTTGATGCGATAAAAGCATCACATAGAAATAGAGAAAACAGAAAATGTTATGAATGATCCCGTTCCGGTGACCTGCCCGAGTTGTTTTGAAGAGTTCGAAGTCATGCCCCCGGCGTCGCACGAGACGCCCTGCGAGTGGGACTACGATTGTGAAGTCTGCTGCCGGCCGATGATGATTTCGTTCGAAGCGGATGACGGTGAGGTCTTTGCGATGGCGCGGGGGTTGAGCGAATAGGGGGGGGTGGTGGGGCGGGCAGGGAGAAGATAGGACGCATAGGACGGATAGGACTTATTTTGCGCGCGTCCTTTTCGTCCTTTTCGTCCTTTTCGTCCTTTGTGTCCTTTTTGTCCTTTATGTCCTTTATGTCCTTTATGTCCTTTGTGTCCTTTTTGTCCTTTCCCCCTCACGGAACCGGCTGACCCTTTTTGGCGCTGGAGGGGCCTTCCCTTTGTATACGCTCTATCGTTTCGTGGGCGGCGTTTATTTCACTTCTCAGGAAGGTGATCACGCGTTCCAGTTCCTCGGCGCGGGGGTTGTCAGGGACGGGGATTGCGGGGGCGGAGGGGTCGGGGGCCGGTGGTTTCCGGCGGAGCAATTCCAGGGTTTCCTCCAGGCGGGAGGCCCGTTGCAGGGCTCCGGCGGCAAGGGTGCTGCGGGAGGTGGCGGCGCGGTGGGCGAGGCGGAGGGTGGTGAGTTCGTCGCGCAGGTCGGCGTTTTCCCGGCGCTCGCCGTGCCATAGCCAGGTGACGCCGAGCAACAGAATCAACAAACCAAAAGCTGGCAGCATGAAGCGCGCGGGGGTGGGGGCCGCGGCGGAGCGGGAGGGGGATTCGGGGAGCCGGGACATGGGGGGAGGGAGCGGGGCATGGTGAACGCGGGCGGGCCACTGGGCGAGCATTTTGTTTGCCCTTCGGGGGATGAGGGTTATGGATGGGCGCATTGCATGAAAAAAGAATCCCCGGTGTTATCGAATTCCCCGCTGTTCCAAACTGTGGAGGACACTTTCAAAAGGATGGGCTGGGCCGGCCACCGCGTGGAGGGTCGTGAGGTTCTGGAGGCGGATTTTGAGGCCCATCACACTCGGCTGCGCCTTCATGTGCAGGCTTTTGCGGAGGTGAACGCGGTGTGCGTGGGGGCGACGCTGGGGCACACGGTCCCGGGCAGCCGGGCGGGATTGATCAGCGAAATGCTGATGCGCACGAACCTGGAGCTGACGGTGGGGGCGTTCGAGCTGGACTACGATGCGGGACGGGTGATTTTCCGGGCGACCAATATTTTCCCGCCGCAGGGAGCGGATGCGCGGATCATTGCCAGCCTGGTGCACAGCGCGGTGGCGGAGTCGGACCGCCTGACGCCTTTTTTGACCCTGCTGCTGCGGATGGAGCCGGAGGAGCTGGGGCGGTTGAATCTGAAGCTGTTCCTGCAGCGCGAGGATTTGTTGCCGCCGGTGCCGGAAGCCCCTGACCAAGTGCTGCCGTGAGCGCGGAATACCTGATTTTCCTGCCGGATGGCACGACGGAGGGCCCTTACACGGAGGAGGACCTTTTGGATATGGTGGATGCCGACGAGCTGGCGGCGGGGACGATTTGTCAGGATACGCAATCCGGACGGAAGTGCCGGGTTTTCGATCTCTTCCGCATCATCCGCGCGGAGGCGCTGGCGGCGGAGGAAAAAAGCGCGGCGGAGCTGAAGGACGCCGGCGACAACTCGGACGGGATCGATGAGGACGAGGATGACGAGGAAAATGATGATGATGATGAAGGCGATGAGCCGATGGATGCCGGACACGGCCCCCAAGCGTCCCGCGCGCCGGCCCGGAGCGGTCCTGGAAATCCTAAAACCAACTCCAAAAACCCGCCGCCCGGACGTCCGGCCGGGAACCCGGAAATCGCCGGCGCCAAATCCGGCAAGTGGATCCCGGCGCCGCTGAAAGAGGTGACGGAGGGGGAGATCGTGCTGCCGCTGCGGACAATTTTCACGGGGCATCCCAGCTTTTTGATGTATTGGAAAAGTTTGTTATTATCTGTCCTGCTGATGGCGGGCGGATGGTATGCGGGCCGATGGGAGGAAGGCGGCTGGTGGCTGGCGGGGGGCTGGATGACGGGCGGGGTGTTGCTGGCCCTGACGTTGCTGCGGCGGTCCTCGGTGGAATATCGGGTGACGACGCGGCGGGTGGAGGTGGAGCGCGGGTTTTTTTCCAAGAGTTCATTTGAGATCCGCATTCCGGATATCCGCTCGATCAATGTGAGGAAGACCGGGGCGTCGGGTTTTCTGGGCGTGGGGGATTTGATTTTCTCCTCATCGGGCGGCGGGGAGGAGGACGTGGTTTTCCGTCAGGTGAGTGGCGCCCACCGGATCAAAAACCGCGTGCGGCGATTGCAGGACCGCGGCTCCTGAAACGCTCCGGACCGCTTGCAAACCGGCGCGGTTCCATGGATAGGCTGCTGCTGAAACCGATCTCCATGTCCATCGCCACCCCCCCCCGGACCCTGACGGAAATGCCGCCGGGTCATTCCCTCCCCGCATGAAACGGCAAACTCTGCGCAAGGCATGGGAGGCGGTGCGGCAACGCCTGGTGAAGGCTGGACTGCTGGAGGCGGCGGTGCTGATCAGTTTGTTGGTGATCGCGGGCAGCGTGTGGGGTTTCCTGGCGCTGACTTCGGTGATTTTGGACGGTGGGCAAATGCGGTTCGACGAAGGTATTCTGCTTTTCATGCGCGAGCCCGGGCGCGCCGGTGTGCCGCGCGGGCCGGTGTGGCTGCCGCAGGTGATGAAGGATTTGACGGCGCTGGGCGGCGCGGCGGTGCTGTCGCTGCTGTCGCTGAGCGTGGTGGGGTTTTTGCTGCTGGAGAGAAAAGGCCGCATCGCCCTGCTGGTGGTGGCGTCCATCACCGGCGGGTTGTTATTGGCCGGTGCTTTGAAGTCCACGTTCCATCGCCCGCGGCCGGAGGTGGTGCCGCATTTGACGGAGGAAACGACCACCAGTTTTCCGAGCGGGCACTCCATGCTTTCGGCGGTGACTTATCTGACGCTGGGCACGCTGCTGGCCCGGCATTACCGGGATCACCGGCTGAAAATCTTCTTCCTGAGCGCGGCGGCGGTGATTGCTTTTGTGGTGGGGCTGAGCCGGGTTTACCTGGGCGTGCATTATCCGTCGGACGTGCTGGCGGGATGGTGCGCGGGCACGGCGTGGGCGCTGTTGTGCGATCTTGCGGCGTGCTGGCTGCAACGGCGCGGGCAGGTGGAGCCGGAGGTGGTTTCGGCGGAGTGAGGTGCGGTGGCGGGACGTCAGGCCAGGGGATGTTAGGCGGCCAGGGGCGTGGGGAGGGGCGGATGGCAAGCCGGATGGCAGGGGAAAGCCGGATGGTTGGGGAAAGCCGGATGGCTGCTGCCGCACAGAGGACTGTGCGGACTACTCTGCGGACTGCTTTGGGGCGGAAATGGGGATTGTTATTTCCAAGGCGGCGAAGCGGTCGCCTAGCTGGGTGCGGTGCGGGACGTGGCATTTCAGGCACTCGTTTTTCAATGCAATACTGCCAGTGAACCGCAGGGTGCTGTCCTGCACGGCGGAATGTTCCGACACCTCGGCGGATAGCAATTCCAGCGCTTTTTTCTGAAACTCATCCACGGCGGCGTGGTCCGAATTCATGATCGTTTCCTCTGCCGCCAACCAGCGCAGTTTCACGCCCTCCTTTTCCTCCAACACTTTAAAGACATCCGCCAGCGAGCGCGAGGGAATGGCCTTGCTGTCGTTTCGACGGAAAAAATCGCGGTGCATCACCTGAAGCGCCCCATCCAGCGAAAGATGCAGCAGACGCGCCCGGACCAACGCCTCGGAGGCAGTCGGCAAGCTGCGGGTGACCTCCCCGGGCACGACCGGCACGACCGGCACGACAGGCGCGGCTGGTGCAGGTTTCGGGTCAGCCGCCTTTTCCTGAACTGCCACCGACGGCGCAACGGCTGCAGGTCCCTGTGAACGTCCAGTGGCCACGCTCGAAAGCATCACCAGATATGCCGCAAATCCACATCCCGCTCCGGCGGCGCCACGGAAAATTCCGCGCCTCTTTTCCGAACTCCTATCAACCGGCCGCCGTTCACCGGAGTTCCGCCCGGGACGTCGCCACAACGCCCCCGCCCGGGTCCGTCGGCGGAGGTAAAAATCAAAAAACAGGTCTGGCATCCACAGCCTGATACGCGGCGGCGTGCCCCGCTGTATCGGCGGGATGTTTCTGCACAAAGCCCGCTTTCCGTGTCGCTGGTTGGCCGTATTCTAATCCATGAAATGGTCTATCAAACTGGGACGCCTGTGGGGCATCGACGTCTATCTGCATTTTACGTTCATCCTTTTTCTGGCGTGGATCGGTTATTACACATGGATCGGCGCGGGATTGCTGGCCGCCTTTTCCATGATTTTATTGGTGGTGGCCCTATTCAGCTGCGTGTTGTTGCATGAATACGGCCACGCCCTCACGGCCCGCCGGTTCGGCATCGCGACGGAGGATATCACCCTTCTGCCCATCGGCGGGGTCGCCCGGCTGGAGCGCATGCCTTCGAATCCAAAGGAGGAATTGCTAGTCGCCATCGCCGGTCCGGCCGTCAATGTGGTGATCGCCGCAGTGGTCGGGCTCATTTTGCTGATAAAGGGCGAAGGCATGCCGCGCAATCCGGGAAACCTGCTCGAAGGCGGTATCCTTTGGAACTTGTTGAGGATGAACCTCATCATGATTCTTTTCAATCTGCTCCCGGCCTTCCCCATGGATGGCGGACGCGTGTTGCGGGCGATTTTGGCCATGCGCATGCCTTATGCCAAGGCCACCCGCACCGCGGCGACGATCGGTCAGGGCATGGCGATTCTATTTGCACTTTTTGGTTTGCTGGCGGGACATTTTATGTTGCTATTCATAGCCATCTTTGTGTGGATCGGCGCGTCCAACGAAGCCGAGGCCGCCGAGGAGGACTCGCTCATGGAAGGGCTCCGCGTGAAGGACGCCATGCTGACAGAATACCGCCAACTCTCGCCCGGCGACACCGCGCAGCATACGGTGCAGCTCATATTGAAAGGCTGGCAGGCCGACTTTCCGGTCGTGGATGATGGCCACTATCTTGGAATCGTCACCCGTCAGGATGTGGTCACCGCCTTGGAGGCCGGGACCGCGCTGCAACCCGTCTCCGCGTTCATGCGCCGCGATGCCGTATGCTGCACCCCGGATGACGATCTCGATGCCGCCCTGCAATCCCTCCGCAGCTCCCAACTTCCCCTGCTCCCGGTGCTCCGCGATGGCCGCCTGATCGGGTTGCTGGATTCTGAGAACGTGTTGGAAGCCATCATGTTCCGACGCGCCATGAGCCGTCGCCCCTCCGGCCCGCCTCCCCTGCCCGTCCCGGCCTGAGGGCTGGAACCGGGGCCAACTTTCCCCGCCAGCATCGCACCCCCGGTTTTCCTCACCAACGCTCCCGCGGAGGAAGCGTCAGGGGCTGACCCTCCACTTCCACCGTGCGCCGCAGCGCCCGGCGCAAGCGGTCCGCCGCGCGGGGGGCCAAAGCATCCGGAACGATCAAGCCCAGTGTGAACGTGCCGTGCCGCGTGACGGTATCGATCACACAAAGCCGGCGTTCATCCTGCAAATCCAAATAAATCGCCCCTTCCGCAGCCGAAGGTAAATGTGGCGCGGCCCGGCGGGCGGCTTCCGCGAGCAGCACGGCCCCGGCGACGATTTCACCCGGAGCTTCGCGGTCGGTGACCGGACAACCCTGGGCGTCGATGATGAAAATGTCCGCCGCATCGATTTGCCGGCGGATCCAGTCCGTCAGGGCGCGCAGCCTGGTGGTCAGCGGGCCCAGCGGGACTTCAAAATGCGGGACATGCCGCCGCGGGGGCAAAGGGGGCGGCATCATGCCGGGGTCCGCCGCTGACATTTGGTCCGACGCAGGCGTGGTGCGCCAGGCAGGAATGCCGGCCGGGAGTGGAGCATGGCCCGCTGGAATGGCCCCCGCAACGGAGCCGGTGCCATCCGGCGACAAGGCGGGAAGTCCCCAGTGAGGGAGTGCCGCAGTCGTCCGCGCCGCGGCTCCGGCTGGAGTGGGTTCTTGGGCGGAGTCGGATTTCGGAATCAGTCCGGACTGCTCCGCCTTGTGCCGGATTGTGTCCAGAAAGCTGCGCACCTTATGCCTTTCCGGCATCGCCATGGCGGCCGGGGCATCCGGAAACGGTTCGGGGGAAAAATGTTCCGGCACCCGGAAATCATCCGCCATGAGGCGGGTGACCGGCGCGGCGTCCGCGGCAAACCAAGGCGCATCCGCCGGTTTTGCGGCGGGAGCGATGTCATTGGCGATGCCCGTGAAGGCTTCCTGATCAATCCATGAGCCGAGTGTATTCATTGGCGGAGTCAGGCGGGTTTAGGTGGAGACGGGGCTCGAGTTCAGCAGCCAGTTGATCGAAAACATGCGCCGCCGCCGGAGGTTGGCGGTGCAGGAGCCCAAGGGGAACCCCTGCGGCGGAGGCTTTCAAAAACACAGTATCACGCGGGATCGTGGTCTGGCAAAGCAATTGTGAGGGCACCAGCGCGCGCAGCTCGCGCACGACCTCGGTGCTCTCTTTTTGGTCGGCTTGCACCATGGTCATGAGAATGCCCGCGACCTCCAATTTCGACCCATGATTCCGCAAATATTG
>JAQGPD010000089.1 GCA_028293305.1 Verrucomicrobiales bacterium
CGGGACCGCCACGCATTCGATAGCTGTAGACAACATTCCATTCACAAATCCGGCTGGATTATGGGAATGGCGTTTGGGATTTTATCCTGGGGTTGCCGTGGCCACGGCGCCCCCGGGAAGGGGCCACAACGCATTTTGAACTGCCACGCGTTTCTAAAAATGGGTCAATCAATGAAGCTTTCATGGACTGGGGTTGCCATGGCGGCCGGGGATCCTGAACCCCTTCAGGGTTCGGGATTTCGCCGGTGAAGGACCTGGGTAGCCGACCCCGGTCGGCAACCCCAGACTAGAGCATTTTAAATAATGATGTGGCCAGCGTCCAACCCCGGAGGGGTTGAATCTTTATAGCCATAATCAGCGCTTAAATTTTAGCTCCGGAGGAGCGACATCTGGCTTCATCGGGGTAGAATATGCCGCTCCTCCGGAGCTCGATCCTTTTTCGCACCTCGGTGGCTATAAAGATTCCGGCCCTCCGGGCCTAATAATCCAGAAGCCTGCCGGCTGCATTATTCCTTAAACTGCTCTAACATCCCAACACCCCTTGGCGTAGCCCGTAAGCGGCATCCCAACGCCCTTGGCGTAATCCCGGACCGGCAATTACGGCAGGATTTATTCAGCGGTTGTTAGGGATAAAAAGATTGCGCCAGGTGGTGGCGCTGGAAAAGCGCGTGTGGAGTTTACCGATTCCCGGCTGGAATGGGTATCAGGGGCCGGCCGTTGCGGTCTGTGGTGTGCTGACGTGCCGGGACTGTCAGGCTTTCAAGGGCAGGGCGATGCAGGCATTTGCTATGGGATGATGTGAAAGGCTCCGGCCGCATGCGGTGCGGGGGTGGTTGCGGAAGTTATGGGACGGGCACAAAAAACCCGGAAGGAGAGTGTCCTTCCGGGTTTTTTGGTTGAGGCCGTGCCGCCTGGGCGGTGGCGGCGTCTGCGCCATGGGGATCAAACCACCGGTTCCGGCGCGGGAACGGTGTCGCGGGCCACCTTCGATGGGTGGCGGGTTTGGGCCGGGTTGAGGATTTGGGAGGGATGCGGCGGAGCGCGCCTCCCGCTTTGGTTATTACTTGGCGGCTTTTTTGGCTGCTTTCTTGGCAGGGGCCTTTTTGGCGGCGGCTTTTTTGGCAGGAGCGGCCTTTTTGGCTGGAGCTTTTTTGGCGGCTGCTTTCTTGGCAGGAGGCAGGGTTTTGACGGCGGCTTTTTTGGCAGGAGCGGCCTTCTTGGCGGGAGCAGCCTTCTTGGCGGGAGCAGCTTTTTTGGCTGCGGTTTTCTTTTTAACGGCCATGGTAGTTTGGTTTGGTTGTGCGGCCTTGGCGCGCGCGCGTCCGACAGGACTCCGCAACATGCCGGCCACGGCTTGGGTTTCCCCCGGAGTCAGGGTGACTCTGGAGAGAATCTGCTCGATCAGGTCCGCGGGCCTTCCGTGGAAGACGCGGGTGACAAGATCATTGAGGTAACGCCCGACCGTCACCTGCCTTGTTTTTCTGGCGAAATAAATATTCGACCGGCCTTGATATTTCTTCCTGACATGGCCTTTGCGCTCGAGGCTTTGGAGCACCGCGAGGACGGTGGTGTAGGCCCGGGGTTTTCCGTCAGGAAGGCTGCCCCACACATCATGGACAGTGGCCCCGGTGCTGGCCCAAAGGATGGAGAGCACTTGAAATTCGAGGTTCGATGGATGCGCGACCTTCATGTTAGAAAATTCTGCGGTGCTGTTGCGGCAGGGGGCAGGCGAGCCTTCGGCAAACTGCTACTACCACTCTAGTAATCGGGTCAACAAAATATTAAGCGCGACGTGATATTTTCCTTGCTAGTGACGTGATATTGAGCCGATTGGGCAGGATTGAGGTGATCCTGACATGTTTCGGCGCATGGATTTGTGACGGCCGATTCACGGTTAGCGGCGCGGCGGGGGTTCCGTGATGCGTTGCCGGCGGGGTGGGTGTTAGGGCATGTTGGGGTTTTGGCGGGGCTCTTGCGCGGAGGTTGGGGGAGGATGTAGGATGAGCACTTTCCTAACCCGAGCACTTTTTGTTGTCATGATCACTGATTCCCCCGCCTTGTCGTTTGAGATTCCCGCCCGCGATGCGCTGGGCCGCGAGCATGTGGAGGGGAAGTTGGTGGCGGAGGAAAAGTCGCTGCAGTTTTATTGGCGCTTCCGTGACCGGACTTTCAAAAGCCTGGGCGAGGACATGCGGATCATTGTGTTGGACTATGCCAATGTGGAGAGTGTGACGCTGAAGACGATGCTTGGCCGGTGGAAGCCGCGGTTGTTGGTGAAGCTGACGGATCCGCGTCCGCTGGATGCGGTGCCGGGGACGCAGGTGGGGGCGGCGACGTTATGGCTGGCCCGCCGCGGAGGCGTGGCGGAGGCTAAGGCGTTTATCAAAATGATCGACTATCGGAAAAGCGATGCGGTGGCGAATGCGCGGATCGCGCGGATGTCGGAGCTGGACGACAAGCCGGGGATGTTGTGAGCGGGGAGAGTGGTCCGCACAGTCCTCTGTGCGGCTGCGGCTGTCTGGCTTTTCCAATGCCTTGGCAAAAGCCGACGGAGGCTTGGATGATGGGCGGGCGGCCTGCGTGCGGGGCACGGTGGGTCTGCGGTTGGGATTGGGAAGGATGCGTGGCCGCAAAGCAGAGTGGTCCGCCAACAGAGTAGTCCGCTCAGTCCTCTGTGCGGCTGCGGCTGTCTGGCTTTTTCAATGCCTTGGCAAAAGCCGACGGAGGCTTGGATGATGGGCGGGCGGCCTGCGTGCGGGGGACGGTGGGTCTGCTGTTGGGATTGGGAAGGATGCCTTGAGGAGACTCTTTCTTTGAGGAGACCGGGGCTTTGAGATTACCGATGCTTTGAGAACCGCACAGAGGACTGTGCGGACCACTCTGGTGGCGGACGCAAAAAAAAACGGCCTCCCTGTTGCCAGGGAGGCCGCTGCGATTTGTTTTATGTGAGGAGTGGCAGGTCTGAGGAATCAGGCGGTCACTTCATCGACTTTCAGCGCGCGGTAGCCTCCGATGGTTTTGAAGTAGAGGAGCACCAGGAGGTAGACGGCGGCCATGATGGCAGGGAGCCAGGAGTCGGCTTTCAGGGTCTTGCGGTCACCGGTCTGGTCAGCAGCCACCACGGCCTTTTGATCGGCGGTGGGTTCCTTGGCTTCCTTGGCGGCGGCCAGTTTGGTGCCATCCAGGCCGTAGACGGCGGTGGAGGGCAGATTCAGGAAGGTGCTGGCTTTGGGTGCTTTATATTCCGCATAGAGTGCGGGGTTGGTTTCATTCAGGGTTTCGCCGGAGAAGCGGTCCTTGGCGTAACCGAGGCCGGGGGTGCCGATGATGCCGGAGGAGAGCATGCCGATACCGCCGATGATGGACATGGCGACGGCACCGGTCTGCGGATAGCGGTCACCCACGACGGCGAGCATGGTCGGCCAGAAGAAGGTTTTGCCAGCGGCATAGATGCCCAGGGCGATCAAGGCCATGCCGAAGGTCTGCATGCCGGTGGCGAGGTTCAAGCCGATGCAGGCGAGGATCGAACAGACGAGCAAGAGGCCGATGGGGGACAACTTGAGGGTGGTTTCGATCCAGTGGGCGCAGAAGCGCAGGCAAAGCATGATGGCGGAAGTCCAGATGAAGAGGTATTTACCCTGCTCCGAAGTGAAGAGGTTTCCGGTGATGTTTTGAATCCAGCCGTCGGTGCCGAGTTCGAGGGAGCCGACCACGGCATGGGTGATGAAGAGCACGAAGAGCAGGACGGAGCCGAGGGAGAATTTGGTGATCACGGCCACGGCGATGAGCAACGCGCCGCCGATGCCATAACCGATGAGGTTGGAGCTTTCAGGGCTGACGCCTTTGAAAAGGTCACCGAAGAAGAGAGCCAGCAGGTAACAGGCGACGAGGGCGCCGAGGATGCCGACGGGCTTGAGCATTTCCGCAAAACTGGTGCCTTTGGCGGCAGCGGCGGATTTCGGGAATTTCTGACCGAAGAACATGAGCGCGTAAAGTGCGGTCGGGATGAGATAAAGCGCGAGCTGGGTCTTCCAACCCACTTGCATTTTGTCGTCAAGGATCCAGCCGGCGACGCTGCCGAGGATCATGCCGGCCGGCCAGGAGGCGTGCAGGATATTGAGATAATGGGTGCGTTTTTCAGGGAAGAGGGTGGACACCAGGGGATTGGCGACGGCTTCCAGGGTGCCGTTGGCGTAGGCGAAGAGGAACATGCCCCAGTAGAGGAACGTGTAGGCATTGTCCGGAGTGGTGGCACCGAAGGTGACAAAAGCGGAGAGGATGTGGCACAGCAGGGCGACGAGCACCAGTTTGCCGTAGCCGATTTTATCCACGATGACGCCGCCAACGATGATGCCGAAACAGAATCCGGAAAACCCGGCTCCGCCAATGGCGCCAAGCTGCGTGGCGGTGAAGCCGTATTCCTTGCCCCAGTTGTCAAAGATGCCTCCTCGGATGGCAAAGCCGACGCCGGCGGCCAGGATGGCCATGAAGCCCGCCCATAGGAGGCGCTTCGCGTTTGGTGTGATTCCTTCTTCGCTCATAATGTTTTAGGATGGTTTCCGCTTTTTTGGATTGGTTTTTGTCAGGGTGCGCGGGAATAAGATGGGATTCCCGGCTGTGGGCGCGAAGCTTGCCGACTCGGCTTCGTTCCCACAAGCACAAAAGCACGCGTCAGGGATTCGACTTCTTACAGCGATCCGTCAGTTTGGAGGCCCCCGCATAGACCGCCAAAGCCAGCAGCGCATTGCCCAGTCCCCAAAGCGACTCCCGGTGCCGGTTCTCCAGCAGGTAGGCGAGGATGAAGGCCATCAAACCCAGGAACAGCCCCGTCGTCCAGGGATAGCCCCACGCCCGGTAAGGCCTGGGCAATGCCGGCTCCCGGCGGCGCAGGTGCACCACGCCCCAGACGGTCAGCACCAACACCAGTTGCAGGGAAAACTCCGTGCAGGCCAGGATGCGGGACACGCTGGTGGACATCAGAAAAACCAGGGCCAGTCCGCTTTGAAGCAAGACCGCCACCCAGGGCACCCCGCGCCGGGTCGTCAGGGACAGCGGGGCCAGCAACCCATGATCCCGTCCCATGGTCTGGGCCACGCGGCTGCCCGCCCATAACAATCCGCTGATGGACGACATCAGCCCCGCCGCGATCAACCCCGCGACGAGCCGCGCCCCGTTTTCCCCCAGGATGCGCCGCGCCGCCACGAATCCGATGTCCGCCTCCCCGCTCAGCTCCGCCATCGGCGTGCTGTGGAGAAAGGCCGCATTCAATGCCACATATAAAACCGTCACCACCAGCGTCCCGATGATCAGCGCCCGCGGTGCCGTCCGGCCCGGGTCCTTCAGCTCCCCCGCAATATAACAGGCTGCATTCCAACCGCTGTATGCATACAACACAAAAATCAGACTGATCGCGTAATCCGGCCGCAGCATCAACGCGCCGTCCCCGGTTTTCGGCCAAAATGACAGGTTCTCCGGATTCGCCGCCAAAAATCCCGATCCCGCCAACCCCGCCACCATCACCACCTTCAAAACCGTCAGGAACGTCTGGGCGCGTCCGCTCGCCCTCACGGAAATGAAGTGCAGCAGCGTCATCCCTCCCAGCACCGCCACCGACAACAGCGCCACCGTCGCCTCCGCATTGCCTCTCCAGATCCAGCCCGTCGCGGAGGACGCGTAATTGGCAAAAAACACCGCGCTCACCGCCATCGGAGCCGGGAAACCCACCGTCATGGAAATCCATCCGCTCATGAATCCGAGCGCCGGATGATACACCCGCCCCAACAAATGATACTCGCCGCCGGACCTGGGCAACGCCGCCGTCAGCTCGGCGTAGTTCACCGCTCCACACAAGGCCAGAAGCCCGCCCAGCATCCATAACAAAAGAATGGGAAAAGCCGATGGCGCCGCCGCCACCTGAAACCCCAGACTGCCATAAACCCCCGTCCCGATCATCGTCCCCACCACAATCGCCACCGCCGCGGACAAGGAAACGTGCTGACGCGGAGGCATGGAAGTGGGTCGGGGGGAGGATTGTGAGGGAAAAGTGTCAGAGCTGCGGCCGAGGCGCGGACGGGACGGGCGACGTGAACTGAGTAGCAGGAACCGGGGAGCGGGAAATGGAAAATGGGAATGTGAATGCGAATGGCAGTCGGAATCGCTTTGGAAAACCCGGGGGATCCACCCCATGCGGTCGGCGGCCACGGCCAGCGGAACGGCCGTCTGTCGACCGCTATCACGCTCAGCCAACTTCATGCAATCGAAAGCCGAAAATCCAGTTGCACATCCTTCCCAGGGCCCTAGACTGGGAGTGCGGGATAGAGCAGCCCGGTAGCTCGTCAGGCTCATAACCTGAAGGTCGTTGGTTCAAATCCAACTTCCGCAACCATTTCAATACCCCGTAAGTCACCGACTTACGGGGTTTTTGCTTTGGTTTATAGGGATGCCAATCTTGCGTCAAAATGCGGCCAAATGCTGCTTATGACGCGATCTATTGCACGGTGCGATGCACGGCAAAAGGGATGAATTCTGAGGGTTCTAAGAAAATTTTGGAGGGATCATTCCAATTTCAGCACTTACCCGCCTCCAAATTCCGGAAAGGAACTTTCACGAAAAATCCGGTCCAAATTAAATTTTGTCTTTAACAAATGCCCTGACCAGTGCAGGCATCTACTCCTCCTCCCTTCCAAAGTGTCTTCCAATTCAATCTACAGCGCCGATCTGACGGCCGGTTCTCTCAAGGTCCGGGAAAGCCGGGTGTTGGCCGACCTGCTTCTTCGTGGGTTCTCGGAGGAACAATGGAGGGATGCAATCGTTGTCGAAAACCGCTTACAGGCACGGACACCGGCAACCTCGGTGCGTTTGGCCCGTTTAATCCGTCAACGACTTGAAGCTTTTGATGCAGAGCTGTGGAGCATGG
>JAQGPD010000092.1 GCA_028293305.1 Verrucomicrobiales bacterium
GCCCCGGGACCCAACCGTTATTTCCGCGTGCGCCGATCCCACTGACGGCCCGCGGAAATCCTGACCGTCTGCCTCCACCACAGCCCCATGCCGCCACCCGATCCCATGGGCCCGTCCGGGCAATCCCCTCGGCCGCCGCCGCCGCGCCCTCCCCTCCAGAGGTCGGCCATCAGCGCTGCCGCCGCGAAATGGCTGCTTCAGGACGCCCTGCATTCCTCCGTGCCACGTCCCCCAACAGCGCCCCGCCAACCAGACAAATCCGCTCCGTCCGCTCCGTCCCTTCCGGCCCTTCCGGCCCTTCCGTCCCTTCCGTCCGCCGCCGCCCATCCCCGGCATACCGGCGCCACCACCGCCTGGATCCCGCCTGAAGCCGAGGAACTGGAAGGCCTGCTGGAGGACTATCAATTCATCGGAATGATAGGGCGCGGTGGCATGGGAGCGGTTTATCTGGGCATGGACTCGCGCCTGGACCGCCCGGTCGCCATCAAAATCCTCCCGCCGGAACTCAGCCGCCTGCCAGGTTTCGCGGGCCGCTTCCGCCGCGAGGCCTGGGCGCTGGCTCAGCTGGAGCATCCTCACATTGTCAGTATCCACCAATCCGGCGCCACCTCCGCGGGGCACTTGTATTTTGTGATGGAATACCTCGGGGGATCGAATCTCGCGGAATGCCTGGAACAGCGGCGGGCTGAGAATAACGGCCCGCCCTTTCCCCAGGAGAAAGTGTTGGAAATCGCGTGCCAGGTTTGCGAGGCCCTCGAAGGCGCGCATGACCGCGGCATCCTGCACCGGGACATCAAGCCGGCGAATCTGCTGATGGATGAAAGCGGGCATGTGAAGCTGGTGGACTTCGGCCTGGCGCGGCCGCTGGATGTGTCAGGTCCGGAAACGCACCTCACCGCCACCCATCAGCTCATGGGCACGCGCGACTACATGGCGCCCGAGCTTCTGGCGGGCCGGGAGATCGATGCCAGGGTGGACGTCTATGCCACCGGAGTTTTGTTATACGAAATGCTGACCGGCGAGGTGCCGCGCGGCGTTTTCCTGCCCCCGTCCAAAAAACAGGCCGTGGATCCGCGGCTGGACGGCATCGTGGCCACCGCCATGCAGTCCGATCCCGAGCACCGCTATGCCAACATCGCTGAGCTTCACTCCGCCCTGGACGCGCTGCGCCATTCCGGCTGCAGCGACGGAAAACCGCGGGGCGATGCGACACTGGCGGTGATGACCCTGGCGCTTTTTGCGGGCCTGTCCCTCCTGTTATGGGACGCCAATCGGCGCAACCGGATCCACTCCGGGGCCACCCCGCCAGCCCCCACCGCCGTTGCGGGGGACACCGTTTCCTATCAAAATCCCGGAACCACTTCCCCTGAGGCGCCCGTGCCAGGCGGTCCCGCCGAGGTTGCCGACCCCGACGCCAAGCCGCGTGCGGGTTTGATTTTCTCCACCAGTTTCGACGTCCCGGACAGCGACTCCGACAACGGAAAAACCGCGTTGGGATTGCCCGGATTCAGCACCGAAGCGCCCTACACGGCCCAGGGAAAAATCCTAGCCGAAGGCTTGTCCTACCAGGATTCCGATGGCGTGAAATTGGAGTCCAAAGGCGGGGCCGCTCTGCTGGATTCGGCGGCGCAGGGCGGCACCATCAGTTTGGTGTCGCCCTTGTCGCTGGCGGATGGCCCGGAGCCGGAGCTCTGGATTTCCTTTCTGGCGCGTCAGACGGCCGGCACCAACGCCCGGTTCATCAACCTGTGCCTGCGCGGAAAGGATGACTCCAACCAACCTCCGGACAGCGACCGCTCCCTGGATGAAGTGCTGGCCATCGGCATGCGATCAAGGATCGGCCCGCAAGTCTGGCAGGTCTGGGACCGCAGCACATTCGGAACTCTCAGCAAAGCCGCCGAAACCACCGCGCCCACCACCCTGACCACATTTCTGCTAGTCCGGTGGCAGCGGAATGCGGAATCCGTGCACGAGAAAACCACCCTCTGGATCAATCCGCCGCTGTCCCGCGACCCCGTGGAGTCGGAGGGCGTTTCCTTTGTCAGCGCGGCCTCCGATCTTGATCAATGGAGCCAGCTCCAACACCTCCGCCTGGGAGCCGGCCATGGCGGCCCCGCCTCACCGGAGTCCAGCTCCGCCTGGATCATCGACGAAATCCGGCTGGGCTGGACCCGCGCCGCCGTCACGCCGCACTGACTGACCTAACTAAATCCGCCGGGCGCGCGGGCCGTGCGTTTTGGCGCCAATGCCAGGTGCGTTATCGATCGGAGAACTCCCACGCCCCAGCACCGGAACGGGCACAGTTTTCCCTATCATCATTCCCCAAACTCCGCCCACGCCGGCGGCTCGGCGGTGAATGCGCACCATGCTTTCGTCAGCGGATGGTGAAACCCGATTTTCCAGGCATGCAGGCACAGGGGAGCCTCGCCCACGGCCAGGGTGGGAGTGGCTCCGATGCGGCCATCCGGCAAATACAACGGGTCGCCGCAGACGGGCCAGCCGAGATGTTGGAGATGGATCCGGATTTGATTCGTGCGCCCCGTCCGGGGTCGCGCCTCCAGCAAAGCCGAGCCATCCGCCAGACGGCGCAGCACGGAAAACTCCGTTAGCGCCGGCAGTCCCGCGGCTTCATCCACGGTGCGGGTGCCCACGCTTCCGGCCTCCGCGCTGATGGCGGCCCGGCATTGAAAATGGTCCTCCGGCGGATGCCCCTGCACGCGGACGAGGTAGTTTTTTTCCACTTCCCCGCGCTCGAATTGCGGCTGCACCAGGGACGCAAAATGCCGGGTGCGGCAGACCACGACCACGCCCGTGGTGTTAGCGTCCAGCCGGTGCGCCGGACGCGGTTTTTGCGGATGCCAGGCCGCGGCCAGAATCCACGAAAGTGTGTTTCGATTGAACCTCCCGCCCGGATGCATGGGCAAGGGCGCGGGCTTGTCCAGGACCACGATGGCTTCATCCTCATGCAAAATCCGTATGGCCGCATTCACCTCCGGCTCGGACGTCCCCGGCACCAACTGCACCAGCCGCTGCCCGCCCCGCACCCGATC
>JAQGPD010000128.1 GCA_028293305.1 Verrucomicrobiales bacterium
GTCACCCTCTGTCCACTTTCCAAAATCAACGCCGCCACCCCCTCAGGCCCGCGCTCGACGTCGGATACCCGGCCCTCCAAAAAGCTCACCCCCAGCTGCCGGCATTGCCCTTCCAGATAGGACACCAGCTTTTTATTTTCGATGTGGAACGCATGCGACTTGTGAAAATGCGGGGAGCCATCCTGTTTCCGTGGAAACACCATGCCCTTCGCCATGCATGCGGAAACGATGCCTATCCATTTTGTTTCCTTATCACAATAGAATCCGGTATTCCGTTTCAGCTCCGGCCACCGGGTCTTATATTCGTGCTGGAAACTGTAATAAAATCCCTGCGGGTGCGGGCCCCACTTGAAATGAATGCCCAACTTCCAGGTCGGCTCGGCATCCCGGTAAAAATCCCCCGGGTTCAACTTCAGATACTCGAAAAAATGCCGCGGAAACGCCGCCGTGGTCCCCTCGCCCACCCCAATGATTCCAAGGTCCTCGCTGTAAACCACCTCCACAGGCAAATCCGGCAATTGCCTGCGGATCGTCAACGCCGCGATCAAACCCGCGCTTCCCCCGCCCAAGACAGTAACTTTATTGATTTTCATCGTATTTTCAGAATCGTCATTTTTGATCTTTAATTTCCTCATTCGGCAAGTCTTTATTGAGGAATCGGTCGTTTCTCAGTTCAAAACCCCGCCACGGATGCCCAATCAACTCTAACAATATTTCCGCCATGAACAAAAAATGGATCATCATCACCGCGTGCGCCGCCGCCGGCTTGTTTCTCACTGCCCTTCCCGTCCGCGCCGACTACGAAACCGCACCCTACACGGTGGTGAAAAAAGCAGGTGCCACCGAAATCCGCGACTACCCCGCGCTCAAAGTCGTGTCCGTCGGCATGAAAACCGACACGGAGCGCGATGACCGGTTCCGCCGCCTCTTCGCCTACATTTCCGGAGGCAATGCCGCGCAGTCGAAAATCGCCATGACCACTCCCGTTTTCATGGACAAAGCCGACGCCACTTCCGTCATGAGCTTCGTGGTCCCCGCCACGGTGGCCGCCGCCGGCGCTCCGGTCCCCACCGGCGAGGGTGTCCAGCTGGGCACCCGCCCCGCGGGACGATTCGCGGTCCTGCGCTTCAATGGCCTGCAATCCACCGCCAACGAAAAAGCCGCCCTCTCGGAACTCGAAAAGTGGATGGCCGCCGAAAAACTGACCGCCACCGGCCAGCCGGTGATCGCGTATTACGATTCCCCCTGGACCCCCGGTCCGTGGCGCCGCAACGAGGTCATGCTGCCCCTGCCCCTGCCCGCGGCCACGCCCGCCGCAGCGAAGGAGGCGGATCAGGACAAAACAAAGTAAACCGCACGCCTATGCCCTTGGTCGCGCGGCGCAGCCGGATCGGAGGGTCGACGTTTTGTTGACGCGTCCCGCAGGCTGCCTAACGCACGACCTCGTAATAGTAGGCCTGCGCCGTCCCATCGATCGCAAATCCGCCGTCGGCCTTGACCGTCAAGGGCTTGCCCTTGCGCACGCCCCAGGGATCCAGCGCCCGCACCGTCGTGGGAATGCCGCCCTTCAACCAGATATCCGCCTGCACCGGCTCCAACAAAAGCGGCGCCGTTCCCACACTCACCAGCTTCGTGCCATCGTCGCTGTAGGCGGCACCGGTCTGCTTGTCCTGAGCCAGCGCGGTGATGAGAATGTGGCGCGACTCCGCCAGCGGCATATCATCCAAAGCCGTGAACAACAGACTCACAAATGGCGTCCGGCATAACACTTTCACCGCCGGCAACTGCACGGGTTTTTCCCCGGGACGTCCTATCAAGCCCTGGGTCCTGGGCGCCGCGATCCTGACGCATTCCTTCCCGTAATCCCACGCCAGCTCCCCGGTCGCGCTGCGGATGACTTTGGCGGGACGATCCCAGAACCTGTTGAAATCCAACGCCGTATCTTTGCCACCCTGGAATCCCACCGTCACGCGGCCCATCGCGAAGACTTCCCCGGGCGTGCCATTGGGCGATCTGAAGAATTTCTCGCCATCGTAATAATCCTGCAGCCACGCCGGTTGCCCGGCGAACACCTCATCCGCCGTCGTCCGGCGCGCGGCGGCCAGCGGGCCCTCCTTCAAATGCCCCTTCCTGACCGCCAGGGCCAGGGCCGGAAACTGCCCCATGTAATGCGGAGTATCCGTCCGATAACTCCCCATATCCGGCCAGCCCTCGCCCAGCCGCGTGCCGCTCTGCGCGAAGTGATAGGACGCGTCCCATCCTTGCAGCCCCATGCCGTAAAAAGCCAAGAGGGGAGCCGCCTCCAGCTTCCAACGGTTCGGCGGACACATCGTCCATTCCGTTAGCGAAAACGGCCGATCCTCGACCTGCTTCATGCCGATGCTGAACAAATACGCCCCCGGTTTTCCCAAATGCGAATCGGCAAAAACCGCGCCCTCCGCGATGCCGTGCCCGCCCGCTCCGCCGCCCGCGTAGTTGTGGCGGTCGATCTGCGTGCCCACGGTGTCCGTATAAATATTCGCCTGGTCCAGCAAGGCGCTGCCGCCCAACCAGTTGGTGGTGATGGTCTGGGCCTTGTATCCGGTTTTACGGATGGCCTCCTCCGCCTGACGGAAAAAGCCCATCTGCATCTCGGCGAGAAACCGGGTCTGGTCCCCTGCCCTTTTCACGTTCCCCGCGAAACGGCCCCGGATGCCCTCGCCGGAAATCTCCCAAGGCCCCATCAACGCCAGGCCGCCTTCGGTCGATTCCCCATCCAACCCGCCCCAGGCCTTGGCCACGGCGGCATCGTCCCCATGGGTTTTTTTCGCCCAAGCTCCGAACGCCTCGCGGAGCCGCTTCGCGTGCAGCGGCCATTTTTTCGGAGCGGCGGCCGCGAGATCGCCCAGCGGATTCCAAAAGAAAATGCTGTCCTCATTTTGAAATTCGACCCCTATCAAAGCCGGCTCGTCCGCATACCGGAGGCCGGTGTAGGGATTTTTGTGATTCAACAATGCGACCAAAACCTTCAGCCGCAGAGCCTGCAGCTCCGGGGACATGGTGATGAGCCCATAGCTGTCCCGCAATCCGGAACCGCCTTCCATGGCTTCCAACTCCGCGAAGAGCGCCGGATCATAACCATCCGCGGCGGAAACGGGAAAGTGATAGAAAACGCTCCAATGCGTGTAAATGCCCTGCTCCTTCAACTTCGAGAACCACCAATCATACGCGTCCAGCTTGGCGGGGTCGATTTTTCCCCCGCTCTGGATTTCGTCGAAAAGCGGATGCTCCCTCACGGCATTGATGCCGAATTTCCGGAGATATTTCACACGGCGTTCCTGTTGGGCTCGGTCGTTTTTTCCTGCTTCCAAATTCGCGCCGCAGCCCCAGAACTTCACGGGCTCGCCGGGTCTTCCGGCAAACACCAAAGTGTCACCTTTCGCGATGACGGGTCCATGTTTTCCAGCGGGCGCTTCATTCAAGGCGGAGACATCAATCACGGATTCCGCGGAAAACGCATCGTCATCCACCATCAACGGAAACCACTCCGCCGGACCCGGGGGAGCCGCGGCGCCGGGGCGGGCGATGCCATTCGGGACGAATCCGTCGTTGGTCAGAACGAAACAGTCCAAGCCGCCATGGTTGTCCTTGCCCCCATGCATGCGGAACGAAATCTTCTGCGGGCCTGCCGGCACGGTCACCGTGCCGACCTTGACCCACGCGATAAACCGCAGGTCCGGCTTGCCATCGGCGGCGATGTTCTGCTGGCCGCGGGGCTCTTTTGCCAGATCGATCGGCTGCCACTCCCCGGATCCCAGCTTCCAGGAAAGCGTCGTGCCCACCGGATTGGCACGGACCCACAGCACATGGGCACCGGCCTCCTCCACGGTGACTTGATAGTCGGTCGTGCCTTCCTCTTTTCCGAAATTGCTGATGTAGTCCCCGCCGGACAGCACCTCTTTTTTGACCTGATCGAACCACCACGGATGGCGCTGCATTTTGGAGGAGACCGGGGCCTCCCCTTCCTGCCAAAGGCTTTCCGCCAGTCCGCGGGTGCATTGAAGCAATAACAGGGGAGCGAGGAGGAGGCGGATCGAGGGTTTGGAACGCATGACTGGCAGAGCTTTAGGCGGAAAGCGCGGGGATCGGAAGCACAAAAAACCCCGGCTTTCCATTAGGGGAAAGCCGGGGTGCGGTGAGTCGGGGTGCCGAAGCAGCGTGAAGCGGACTAGCCGATTTCGCTCTTGGGCTCGACGGTGATTTTGCCGGGTTTCTCGGGAGCCTCGCGCTCGATGCCGCTGAGGGCTTCGAGACGGACCGCGTCGGCATCGAGGATCTGTTTGCGCAGGTTGAGCTTGCGTTTGGTGGCCCACCAGAGCACCACCGGAGCGGCGATGAAGATGGTGGAATACACCCCGGAGATCATCCCGATCAACATGGTGAACGAGAAGTCCGCCATGGATTTGCCACCGAAGACATTCATGGCCACGACCGCCAGGGAGGTCACCAGGCTGGTGATGATGGTGCGGCTCAGCGTGGAGCTGATGGCGTAATTCAGAATGTCGGAGAGGTCGCCTTTCTGGGTGCGGAGGTTTTCACGCACGCGGTCGAAAATCACGATGGTGTCGTTCACCGAATAACCGGCAATGGTCAGGAAGGCGCCGATGAGGATCATTCCGATTTCCTTGCCAGCGATGGCGCAGGCCCCGACGGCGATGATGACGTCATGCAGAAGCGCCACGATGGCGCCGACCGCGAAGGCGGATTCGAAGCGGAAGCTGAGGTAGATGAAAATGCCCACAATCCCCGCGAGGACCGCGAGTCCGGAGTTGATCAGCATCTTCTGGCCGACTGCCGAACCCATGGTTTGGACATCCGATCCGTCAAATTGTTTGGCCTTCGCGGGATCCGCTCCGGAGATGTCCTTGCGGAGTTCTGTCAGGATGGCTTCGGCGGTGCCGGGACCGCTGCGGATGGTGAAGAAGGCTTCGCCGCCGAGGGGCTTGCGGGATTGGACGCTGAGGGAACTGGCATCGAAGACCTGGCCTTCGGAAGTGACGGAGAAATCAGCCAGGCTTTCGTTGATCTGGGCTTCGGTCAGGCCGGGGATGACAGGCAGGCTGACGGAGTCACCACCGCGGAGTTCATATCCCAACACTTTTTTGCCTTTCACCGCCACGGCGGAGATGGCAACGGTGACCAGCACCGCGGAAACCGCGAACCAGATTTTCCGCTGACCCATGAAGTCGATCAGTTTTTGATTGGAGACGAGACTGAGGAAGGAAACTTTCTTCACGCCGAATTTAATCAACCAAAGGAAGCAGACCCGGGTGATCAGCAGGGAGGAGAACAAGGACGCCAGCAAACCAATGACGAGGGAGAGACCGAAGCCATAGATGGCACCCGTCGCGATGACCATCATCAATGCCGCGGTGAGCAGCGTGGTGACGTGGCCGTCGAAAATGGCGCTGAAGGCCTTATCGTAAGCGGCGCTGATGGAGGCGGTGAAGGACTTGCCAGTGGTGAATTCCTCACGCATGCGTTCGTAGATCAGCACGTTGGCATCCACCGCCATGCCCAGCGTCAGGATGATCCCCGCGATACCGGGCAATGTCAGGGTGAATCCGAAAATCTGCATCATGCCCAGGAGGAGCAACAGGTTCACCACCAGGCCAATCACGGCGATGATCCCGGAGAGGCGGTAGTAGATCATCATGAAAACCAGAGTCGCAGCGAGGCCCCAGTAAACGGAGTTCAGGCCCTGCTCGATGACTTCCTTGCCGTAAGTGGGGGAGGTGGTGCTGGACTGCTCGACTTTCAGCGGGTTCTCGAGAGGGTTTTCCAGGGCGCTCGCGAGGTCGCGGGCTTCGGCTTCGGTGAAGGAGCCGGTGATTTGGAAATTCGAGCCGAAGCTGCTCTGGATGGTGGGCGCGGAAATGACCACGTTGTCCAGAACGATGGCGAGAGGCTTGCCAAGATTGGCCTTGGTCAACTCGCTCATCTTGTCGCCGAAGTCGTTGTGCAGCACCACGCCGATGTGATAGTGCAGAGCGCCGGGATCGATGGAGGCGTAGGCCTGCTTGACGCTCTTACCGGACATTTCAGCCCGGTTTTTGATGAAGACGGTGCGTTCGGTTTTGTCCGGATTCTCGATCATCTGACCGGTTTTCGGGTCCTTGATCTGTTTGTCGGTCTTGTAAGGAAGGGCGGTGTAGCCGGGCTCGATGCCAGGGTCGCCGGGCGGATTGAAATCCATTCCGCCGCCACGGATGTTCTTCTCGCTGAGAAGCTTGAACTCCAAACGGGCCACGCGCTCGATAACATCTTTGCTGTTTCTGATGTCCTCATCGCTCAGACCGGGAACTTCGACATAAAGCCCATCCGTTCCCTGTGGGGTGATGGTCACGTCCCGGGAGCCAAAGGGATTCAGACGTTTTTCGATGATTTCCTGGGCACTGCGGAGGGCGTCGGGGGAGACGACTTTGCCTTCGGCGGGCTGCACCCGGACCAGGAAGGAAGCACCACCTTGGAGGTCGATCCCAAGCTTCAATCCGAGGCCGATACAGAACAGGCTGAAAAGGCTCAGCATGATGGCCAATCCCGTGCCGACGCGTCGCTTCCGGTCATCCGAGTCCGCCGCGAAATACCAGATGAACAGCAGGACGGAAACGAGCCCCACGCCCATCACCAAATAGGGAAGTGAGGGCTCGAAGGGTTTAAGGGCGGCTTTGAAATCCATAATACTGGGAACGGGTGGTCGGCAAGAAGAGGGGAAAGGGGCGTGGCGGGGTTGAGCGCCGACGGACCGGAATCTCGTTTATTAAGAAAAAATCGACTTTCTTTAAAAGCTTTCTTTAGGAAGAAACGACTTCTGTCTGAATGACTTCGGGCTCGTCGGATTTTTTCAGGATCGTGACCACGCTGGCTTTTTCGATTTTGATTTTGACGCCATCGGCGATCTTCAGCGTCACTGTGCGCTCGCTGACATTGGTGATGAGGCCATGGATGCCGCCTGCGGCGATGACTTCGTCACCGGTTTTCAGAGCGGCGAGGCGGGCCATCTGCTCTTTTTGCTGCCGGCGCTGGGGGCGGATCAGCATGAAATAGAACATGACAATCAGGAGCAGCGGCATGAGCAGGCCGAGGGAGGACTGGCCGGCGGGGGCCGTGGTCTGGGCGAGGAGGGGGAGGAAAGTGGCGGTCATTGAATCAAAGAGGGGGCTGAATTGCGGGCGTTGTATCGGGACAAAAAAGCCGCGCGATACGCGGCGAAGGTCCCCGCCTCCAGCGCCGCACGGGCACCTCGGACGAGGGACTGGTAGAAATGCAGATTGTGCAAACAAATCAACCTCAATCCCAGGATTTCCCCGGAACGGAAAAGATGCCTGATATAAGCCCGGCTGAAGTCGGCGGTCAGCGGATGGGAGCACTCGGCATCCAGCGGCCCGTGGTCAAACTCAAACCGTTTCCCCTTGATGTGCACCGGTCCATCCATGGTGAAGGCCGTGCCGTGCCTGGCGAGACGGGTGGGCAGCACGCAGTCAAACATGTCCACGCCGCGCGCGATCATCTCCAGCATCTGCGGCGGCGTGCCCAGACCCATGGCGTAGCGTGGCTTGTCCGCAGGCAAATGCGGCACGCTGGATTCCACGGCCCGCATCATCTCCTCCTCGGGTTCCCCCACACTCACCCCTCCGACGGCGTATCCATCAAAGTCCATGGCTGCCAAGGCCTTGGCCGCTTTTTCCCTTAGTCCCGCATAGCCGCTTCCCTGCACGATTCCAAAGTGATATTGCCGCGCCCCGGTGTCGGTTTTCGGCTCGTTCCGGACAATCCATTCCTTGCATCGGGCCGCCCAGCGCAGGGTGAGATCCAGGCTGACCGACGCCTCCGCCTCCCCGCAGGGCCACGGGGGACATTCATCAAAGAGCATGGCGATGTCCGATCCCAGCACCGCCTGAATCTCCATCGACGTCTCCGGACCGATAAAGCACTTCGATCCGTCCAGATGGCTTTGAAAATGAACGCCTTCCTCTTTGACCTTCCTCAGTTTGGCCAATGAAAAAACCTGATACCCTCCACTGTCCGTCAAAATCGGCCGATGCCAGCGGCTGAAGCGGTGGAGGCTGCCAAAGGATTTGATCACTTCCAGACCCGGACGCAGGTTCAAGTGGTAGGTGTTTCCCAGAATGATCTCAGCCCCAAGCTGTTCCAGCTCTCCAGGCGACACTGCTTTGACGGTCCCCTGCGTGCCCACGGGCATGAACGCCGGCGTTTCCACGACCCCATGGGGCAGCGTCAACCGGCCCCGGCGGGCCTGCGATTCCGGGTCAGTGGCGATAAGCTCAAACATGCGGGCGGGTTCTGTGTCGGTTTTGTCAAGTCCGCGCAAGCGGAAAGCTGGGGAACGCCCTGTGGAACACGGAAAAAATCGTCTTCCGCATCTTCTTTTCGCCACTTATTCCCGAGTTATTCACATTAGGTAAGCGGTCCGGCAATTTGCACGGTGAGCTATTGTCAAGAAATTCGATCAACTAAACTTATGGTAATTTAATTTTTCTCCAAGTCGTTGATTTTAAGCTGGTTATAAATGAACTAAATGATCGTTTACCATCAGCGTGCGCATTGGTTCGTGGTTCACGTTTTCCCGGCAAACCTCATTATCAGCCTCAAAAACAAGGCAAAATACCCGATTATTCCTTGCGGCGGACCAATTGTTCACCATCACAGCCGGCGCTTCCGGGAATCGGTCCCCAGCAAGTGAAAGTTTGTCTTTTTTCTCCGCCGACGGCATGAGAATTCGTCCTAATTTCACGACTTCCGTCTCCAAATCTCAGCGCAGTCGTGCCCGACGCCCGGACGGAGCGCCTAAAACCATCAGCGGGGAACGCAGAACGAACTCGATTTTATCAGCCTGGAAGTCAGGCGAAGTCGTAAATCACTGCTTTTTCACACAGCGGCTTGAAAACCTTCTCCACAAACTCCAGGTGCAAGGGGTGCACCTGATACGCCTCCTCCGCAGCCTTGTCGGTGAAAACCACATTGAGCGCCACTTGATAGGACTGATCAACGACCGGGCGGTGGCTGGGCACCATTTTGCCGGCATGAAAGTTCACCACTCCGGGCAAATCCTTCAAATACTGAAAACAGCCCGCCAGCAACTCATCCGCCGCACCGGCGGCGGCATCGGGTTTGATCCAAAAAATAACGACGTGACTCAGCATGAAGCCTGATTCCCCCAATCCCCGCATTGCGCAAGCGTCGATCCAAAAAACCCGTTCCCGCTGCCCCCAACCCCGGCTTTTTTGAGAACATCCCGGAAAACCCTCGCTCTCCCGCCCGGCATTTCCCTACCATCCCACGCGTGACATCCCGAATCATCGCCTGTATTTATTTCCACCAATTCCTCAGATGAAAACTCCCCGACGCCCCCTCCTTCCCCGCGCCGCCCGCCGCCTTCTGTCCGGCGCCGTCCTGCTTTTGGCACTGTCCCCCGCCATGCTTTGCGCCCAAGCCCCGCCCACGCCCACGCCCGCGCCCGCCAACCCCGCCGTCACCGATACCGAGGCCCCGAACGCCTTCTGGGACTGCACGCTCCCCGGCGGAAATTACACCGTGCTCCTCGGAAAAATCAGCGTGGTCAGCCTCCACGAGTTCAACCTCGTCGGGGGACGCGTCACGGAACTCAATATTGTAACCGAAGGCGATGCCTTGGCCCGATTCTACTTCATGGAAGCCCTCCTTCCCGGTGGAGGCACCGCCGCCGCGGACCTCGCCAAAACCCGGCTCACGGAATTGGCCAACACCGCCGCCGACCGCACCGGCACTGAAAAAATCTGGCAAAAAGTCCAAAAAGACTACCCGCTCGCCACCCACGCCCACACCATCGAGTTCCGTATGCAGACCAAAGCCGACCTGCTTTCCCTCCACGCCAGCGCCAAAAAAGCCTGGACCTCCGGCCACGGTCGTATCGTGACCGTTAAGTAAAACCAGATCCTGCTGAGGAAGTTGCACCGACGCCCCGCAATCCATTCTGCCATTTCCCTCCA
>JAQGPD010000129.1 GCA_028293305.1 Verrucomicrobiales bacterium
CCGGGTCATGATTTTCGAAAACATCTACTCCGGCACCTGGACTGCGGGCGACCACGGCGGACTGCTCCAAGGCCTCATCGTCAAAAAACCCTGACATTTCCAAGGCTCCCCGCGCCTGACTCTCCTAGCAAGCATCCGGGCGCATTTTCCCGCAGCATCCGGAGTCCCTGATGCATCGGCACAACGGAACAGCCAGCAACGCGCCCACCACCGGCGCGCTCACATAAATCCACAATTCCGCCACCCGCCCGGACCAAAGAGCCGGCCCGAGCGAGCGCGCCGGATTCATGGAAGCCCCGCTGATCGGCCCGCCGAACATCGCCTCCAGAGCCACCACCCCGCCAATCGCCAGAGCCGCCGTCAGGCCCTTTTCCTTCGGCCCGTGCGATACGCTCAGGATGGTGAACATCAGGATCAAAGTCAGCACCACTTCCAGCACCCAGGCCTGTCCCGCCCCGCCTTTCGGCAGGGTCGCGCCCAGCGTGGCACTAAGTGGAAAAAGCACTTTCAGCAGCCCGCTCGCCAGCAGAGCGCCCGCCGCCTGACTGCCCACAAACGGTATCACCTGAGATCCTGGAATCCGCCGCGCGGCGTAAAATCCCAGCGTCACGGCCGGGTTCAAATGCGCGCCGGACACATCACCCACGGCATGAATCATCGCCATGACCACCAATCCAAAGGTCAGCGCCACCCCCGCATGCCCGATCACCCCGCCATTCAACTCGTTGACGATCACTGCTCCCGTCCCGGCGAACACCAGGCAAAACGTCCCGAAGCACTCAGCGATCAACTTTTTCATCCCTCCCCCATACCGCCTGCCGCCCGGGCGGACAAGTCCGCCAATGTGAATTTTCCAGTGCCCGTTTGACGTCGCCCCGCGCGCGGTCACCGTCTGCGTCCGCTTTCAAATCCACGTCATCCCGCCCCAACCATCGTGCGCCTTTCGGACCTCAATTCTGCCCAACGCGAAGCCGTCATCACCACCAAAGGCCCCGTGCTCATCCTCGCCGGAGCCGGCACCGGGAAAACCCGCGTGATCACCACCCGCATCTGCCACCTGCTGGAAAATGGCGTCCGCCCGGAACAAATCCTGGCCGTGACCTTCACCAACAAAGCCTCCCGCGAAATGGTGGAGCGCGTGGAGCACATGACGCCCAAGGGCACGGTCAAAAAAATAACCATTTCCACCTTCCACAGTTTATGTGTGAAGATCCTGCGGAAAGATATTGATAAAATCGGCTATAAACCCAATTTCGCCATCTACACCGGCGGGGAACAACTCAGCCTCGTCCGCCGCATCATCGTCAAAAAAGCCGGCAAAGGCGAGAAGCTGGACCCGGATGTCGCCATTTCCCTCATCAGCCGCGAGCGCAATAAAGGCATCCCCGCCGCCCCGCAGGCGGACGCGCTCATCAATGTGGTGAAGCGCGAATACCTCGCCCAACTCAAGCTCCTGAATGCGGTCGATTTCGATGACCTCCTCATCCTGGCGGAACGCATCCTGAAGGAATTCCCCGCCGTCCGCGACTCTTGGCAAAGTCGCTACGAATACCTCATGGTGGACGAATTCCAGGACACGAACCGGCTCCAGATGGAACTCATCCGCCACCTCACCGGACCGCATCATAACATCTGCGTGGTGGGCGATGACGACCAATCCATCTACGGCTGGCGCGGGGCGGAAATCGCCAACATCCTGCAGTTTGAGCGGTTCTTTAAAAACCCCGCCATTGTGAAGCTGGAGGAAAATTACCGGTCCACGGACGTCATCCTGGGAGCCGCCAACGGCTTGATCAAGAACAACATCGACCGACGTGCCAAACAACTCTGGAGCAGCAAGAAGGGCCCGGAGCCCATCCGGCTCATCTCCATGCCTGGCGAAGTCGAGGAAGCGGAATTCGTGATAGAGGACATGATGGTGACAAAGGATCGCGACAACTTGAAGTTCGACGACTTCGCGATTCTTTTCCGCACGAACGCCCAGACCCGGGTCTTCGAGGAAAACCTCCGGAAGAACAAAATCCCCTATCGGATCATCGGGGGACGCAGCTTTTTCGACCGACGCGAAATCAAGGATGTGATGGCCTATCTGGCCGTGCTGGTGAATCCGGACGATGACATCAATCTGCTCCGCATCGTCAACACCCCGCCGCGCGGGCTGAGCGACACGATCATTGAAAACGCCACCCTGACCAGTCAGGAGCGCAAGGAAAGTGTGTATAAAACCCTCGTTAGCGAAACCTTCCGCGAAACTCTGTCCAAACGCGCGCAGGGTGCCGTGCAGGCCTTCCGTGAGTTTATCGAAAAATGGCAGGGTTTCCTTGCTGAGGGTTATCCCACCCACGCTGAACTGACGCAGGATATGGTTAAGGAGATGGACTACATGCCTTGGCTGAAGCGCTCCTGCAAAGACGAGGAGGAAGCCACCCAACGCGAAAACGGCATCGGCGAATTGTTGGAAAGCATCCGAGCCCGGCCGGTGCGCACGGAGACGGAACTCATCGATTTCCTCGGCAGCGTTTGCCTGGATGACGAGCGCGACACGGGCAAGGACGACCTCGAAAAGCAACAGGGCGTGACCATGATCACCCTCCACGCCAGCAAAGGCCTGGAGTTCCCCCACGTTTATCTTCCCGGACTTGAGGAAGGCATTCTCCCTCACAAACGCAGCACCGAGGAAGGCACCCGCGATGAGGAGCGCCGCCTCCTCTACGTCGGCATCACCCGTGCCCGCGAACGCCTCACCCTGACCTGGTGCGCCGCCCGCACGAAATGGGGCGACCGCCTCCCCAGCCAGGGCAGCAGCTTCATCCGCGAACTCGATCCCCAATTTGTCCAACGCGCCTCCTGGAGCGAACTCCGGAACCGCCCCGTCTCCCTCGACGAAGCCAAAAACCGCTTCAGCGCCATGCGCGAAATGCTCGGCGGCTAACAACTCCAAACCCGCGCAACAATTCCGTCGCGCGGAGACAAGCCTCCG
>JAQGPD010000204.1 GCA_028293305.1 Verrucomicrobiales bacterium
ACCGCCACGCCGGCATTGTCGGGTCTGACGCTCGACGTCCATGAAGGCGAAATCCTCAGCGTCACCGGCGAAAGCGGCAGCGGAAAAACCACCCTGCTCCGCCTCATCGCGGGACTCGAGGTCCCGGACTCCGGCCGCATCGAGATCAGCGGAAAAACCGTCTGCGGCCCTAACTTGACACCCGTCGTGCCCGAGCACCGCGGCGTCGGCATGGTTTTCCAAAGCTACGCGCTTTTCCCGCACCTCACCATCCGCGACAACGTCCTTTACGGCCTGCGCACCGCCCGCCCCCGCAAGGAACGCGAGGCCATTCTCGCCAGTGTCCTCGGCCTCACCGGTCTCTGCGGATTTGAAAAACGCTTCCCCCACGAAGTGTCAGGCGGCCAGCAGCAACGCGTCGCCCTCGCCCGCGCCCTCGCCCCCCAGCCGCGCATCATTCTCCTGGACGAACCTTTCTCCAACCTGGACGTCACCCTCCGCCAACAACTCCGCGAGGACGTCGGCCGCATCCTCCGCGCCGCCCGCACCACCGCGCTGCTCGTCACCCACGACACCCGCGACGCCCTGGCCATTTCCGACCGCATTGCCGTCATGAAAAACGGCCAGCTCCAACAACTCGGCACCCCGCGCGAAATCTACTGCACGCCGGCCAACGAAATGACCGCCATCCTTTTCGGCCGGATGAATTTCCTCCCTCCCGGCGCCCTCGGCCATGCCTCCGCCGACGGCCCGGTCTGGATTCGGCCGGAACACCTGGAACTCATCCCCGCCGCCGATTCCTCCACCTCCGGCATCACCGGAACAATTGTCAGGACCCACTTCTACGGTGACCGCCAGGAAGTCGTCATCGCCTGCAACGGCCCGCACGGCAGCACCCATGAGGTCGCGGTGCTGGGCGATCCGCTCGCCGCCTTCAAGCCCGGTTCACGCGTCCACCTCCGCGAGAAAAACGTATCCTAGCCAACTCCCTCCCGGCCTGCCCGGCAAGCAGCCCCGCGTTCCCCGCCCTATCCTTCCCGCCACATGCCGCCCCTCTTTTCCCCCGCCGCCGCCCTCGCCCGGGCCGCATGGCGCGGCTGGAAAGCCAAACCCTTTTTGGCCGCGCTCAATGTTCTCGGCCTCGCCGTGGGCATCGCCGTTTATCTCGCCATCCGCATCGTCAACCACAGCGCCACCCAATCCTTCCAGGCCGGCATCGACCTCGTCGCCGGCCGCAGCGACCTCGAAATCTCCCAATCCGGTGGCCTTGATGAAACCCTCTGGCCCAAACTCGCCGCCCTGCCCGGCCTGAAAGCCGCCACTCCCATCGTGGAGGGATTCGCCACTTTCCCTGACAAACCCGGCGAATATCTCCGCATCATCGGAGTCGATCCCTTCACCGCCGCCCCCTTCTTCGCCGCCGCCGACAATGGAGCCTCCCAGGCATGGCAAGGCAGCACCGAGTCCTGGCTGGCCAAGCGCGACGCCCTGACCGTCAATGCGGAATGGGCCCGACGTTTCGGCCTGTCCGCCGGCGGAGCCCTCACCCTGACCATTGATGGAAAACCTGTCACCGTCACCCTGACAACTCCCTTCCCCTCCCCGGAAGGCCGCACCGACGCCCTCCGCACCGCCTTTCTGGACATCGGGTGGGCCCAGGAACTTCTCGGAAAAACCGGCAAACTTTCCAGCATTCAAATCATCGCCCAGGATCCCGCCCAAGCCCCGGCCCTCGCCGCCAGCATCCAGCCCCTCCTGACCGGCACCGCCAAGGTCCAGCCACCCGCGCAAAAAAACCGTCAGGTCAGCCTGATGCTCCAAGGCTTCCAGTTGAACCTGACCGCGCTCAGCATGGTGTCCCTCCTGACCGGAGTGTTTTTGATAGGCAACACCATCTCCGCCTCCGTCGTCCGCCAGCGCCGGGAAATCGGAGTCCTCCGCGCCATCGGCGGATCGAAATTTCAAATCCGCACCCTGTTCCTGGCCGAAGCCGCCGTATCCGCCGCCCTCGGAGGACTGCTCGGCATTCCCCTGGCCAGACTCATCGCCGCCGGTCTGCTGGACAGCGTCTCCAAATCCATTTCCTCACATTACGTCCTGCTCAGCCTGGACCGCACGTGGGTGGATCCCACCCATGTGATTCAAGCCCTCGCCGCCGGTTTGTTCGCCGCCCTGGCCGGGGCATGGCTGCCCGCCCGCGAAGCCTCATCCGTCGATCCCGTCGCCGTCCTGCGCCCCGGACGGAATGTCGATCCCCAGCCCCGCCCCTGGTGGAAACCGCTCCCCGCCGCCGCCTTTTTCCTTACAAGTTCCGCATGGCTGGCGTGGCAGTCCCTGCGCACCGGTCCTGCATGGCTGAGCTTTGTCAGCTGTCTTTTTCTGGTGCTGGGTTTTGTCTATCTCTCCAGACCCTGTGCCCAATTTATCTCATGGATCATTCAAATAATAGTGCGCCCGGTGCGGTCGCTGATTTTGGTTAGAATGGGGGCGGCCAATCTGGGAAAAGCCCTCCACCGCGCCACGCCCGTCATCGCCGCGCTGATGACCGCGGTGGCCATGGTGCTGGGCATCACCATCATGATTCACTCGTTCCGCGGCACTCTGAAAATCTGGGTGGACTCCACCCTGAAAGCCGATCTCTACATCGCCCCGGCCGCCAATGAAGTCATCAAAGCCGGCTCCACCCTGCCTGACGGACTGGCGGAAAAACTCGCCGCCAACCCCTTGGTTTCCCACCTGGAAACCCTCCGAGAGGAACGAGTCAGTCTCCCGGACGGCACCGAATACACGCTCCGCGCCGTTAACCGGGCCAGGGAGCAGCCGCTCGCTTTTATGTCAGGCAATCCAGCGGAACTGGACGCGGATTGGAGGCGGCCCGACCACCTTGCCGTCAGCGAAATCCTCGCCAACCGGCAGCATTGGAAAGCCGGACAAACCGTCACGCTGGGCACGCCTTCCGGCCCCCTTCCCTTTTACATCTCCGGCGTTTTTTACGATTACTCGGACGACCAGGGCTGCTTTTACATGACTAGCGAAAACCACGCCCGCCATTGGTCCGGGACCGGGCTCCATGCCATCGCCGCTTTTCTGAAAGACCCGACCCAAGCCGCCACGGTCGAGGATGAAATCCGCGCCGGTTTCAACAGCACCGGCGGACTCGCGGTCTATCAAAACCGCGCTTTGAGAACCCGCGTTTTCGAAATCTTCGACCAAACCTTCGCGGTCACCGAACCGCTCCGTCTCATCGCCATCGGGGTCGCGTTGCTGGGAATCACCCTCGCCCTCAGCACGCTCGTCGCCGAACGCGCCTGGGACATCGCCGCGCTCCGCAGCATCGGTGCCGGACGCGGCCAGGTCGCCGCCATCCACCTGACCGAAGCCGGACTCATCGGCCTGGTCAGCGCCCTCCTCGGCATGCTGGCCGGTCTGCTGCTGTCCATGATCCTCACTTGGGTGGTCAACAAAGCCTTCTTCGGCTGGACCGTCCGTTTCGATGTCCCATGGAGCGAATGGCTCCTAACTCCGCTCTGGGTCGTCCCCACCGCCCTGCTCGCCGGTCTCATCCCCGCATGGAAAGCCGCCGGCACTCCCCTCGCCGCCGCGCTTCGCTCCGAGTGACGGCTGCGGAAGCCGGACATAAAAAGGCCCGGAGCGGAAAACATCCACCCCGGGCCCTCATCATTTCAGAAAACCTAGACTAACGTCCCTTCACATTGCCGGAGTAACGCGCGGCCGGAAGTCCTGGCAGCTGGGGACGCACCACGGGACGCGGGAAGGCGCCGCCTGGCAGTCCATAGCCGGGAACGCCGAACCGTCCGCGGTTTCCGTTATAGAGAATGGAGTCGACGCCATAGTTGCCCAATGGCCGATAGTAAGAGGGATATCCCGTCCCGACCGGAAAATATCGACGGCCCGGGACACCGTAATAACCATACGAGCCACCGGCCGCGCCGTAGCCGTAGGCACTGCCGTAACCATAGCCAAATCCCGGGCGGTATGCCGAGGAAATCGCGGGACGGTATTCCGTGCGACCGCCGCCAACCGACACTTTTCGCACGACCTGCGGATAAACAATTCTGCGATCAGCCACGCGGACGTAGGCGATCCGGGCGTTTCCGTGGGCGTCGCGCACGACCGTCCGCATGATGGGCGAACCGGCGAATGCCGTGCTGAGTCCGAACGTTCCCGCCAAGGCGGCCAAGGTAAGTCTGAGGAAAATCTTCATTGTAAATGGATTGAGGTATGAAGATTCTACGTTCCGATTCTCACTTTGGCAAATTTTTCCCACCTTTACGAAAAATTTTCCGCACCTTGAGCAGCATTCCGTTTGTCGCTCCCAGTAGAGCATCCTACCGCGGCAGCCATTGCCGACAGGTCGACAGTGAATTCCTCAAACTGCCGGCGTCAATTTTTCCCGATTCAGCAACGGCACCGACTCGCCGGCGGCTTCGCGGGCCTGCATGTAAATATTCAAAACGATGCCAAGGGCGGTGAGACAGGAGAATAGATTGGATCCTCCATAACTGATGAAGGGGAGCGGCATCCCCTTGTTAGGCAAACATCCGGTGGTGACGCCGATGTTGATGGCTGCCTGGCCAAGCACCAGCGCCATGAGGCCAAAACCCAGCAGCTTCCCGAACCGGTCCGGGGCATGCAGGGCGATGTTGATCCCGGCCAGGCCTCCGCCCAGAAAAAGAACGATGACCCCGAGCGTAGCCACCAGCCCGCCTTCCTCGCCGATGATGGCGAACACGGAGTCGGTGTGCGGGAGGGGAAGATAATAAAGTTTTTGCCGGCTTTCGCCCAACCCCTGGCCGGTCAGCCCACCGCTGCCGATGGCAATCATGGCCTGGGTCTGCTGCCGGTTCATGTCGGCGATGTCGGCTTTCAATTTGGCGACTTCGGGATCGTTCAATTGCAGAAAAGCCGTGATACGCGCGGTGCGGTTCGGGATTTTATGAATGGCCGTCGCCAACAGGGCGCTGCCCATGAGGATGAGACCTATCACATAAATCGCCCGGGTTCCGCCGATGAATAGCATGGAGGTGCAGGCCAGGAAAATAAGGGAAGCCGTGCCCAGGTCCACCTCGCCCGCGATGAGGGCGACCGGGATGGCGACCATGCCCAAAGGATAAACAAAGCCGCGCAGGAAGTCCTTCCGCCGGTCGCGGAACCGACTGCTCCAGGCGGCGAGAGCGATCACGGTGGCGATCTTTCCCAGCTCCGAGGGCTGGCCCTGCAACATGCCCAGCCCCGGAATGCGCAGTCCGATCCAGCGGCTGGCGCCCCCGACTTTGATGCCGATGCCGGGCACAAAACAAAGCGCCAGCAGCGCGACCGAAATCCAAAAGATCGGTCCGGCCCATTTTTGCAAACGATGATAGTCCGTCACCGACAGGATCCCGGCGGTGATGAGTCCCAATAGAAGCCACACGCCCTGCCGGCGGACACCCGTCATGGCGTCCATCTGGCCTTCCTGACTGTATGGCGCGGTGCTCAGCAACATGACAAATCCCAGCGCGATCAGCAGCAGGAAGCTGATGACGAGAAGATAGGCACTGCCGCGGCTCATAAGTTAGGAATTGTTACTGCGTGGTGAATCGGTGCGGTCCGTCGCCGCCCGGTGGCGGTCCCGGAATACGTCAGCGCTTGACCGTGATCTTCAGCACCTGGCCCATCTGGAGACGGGAGGGATCGCTGATGCCGTTGGCGCGCATGATTTCGTTGGGGGACAGACCGAAGCGCTTGGCGACATTGTAAACGGTGTCACCTTTTCCGACCACATGGGTGCGGCTGCCGGTCGCGGGTTTGGGCTTGGCGGCGGGGGCTTGGGGCGCGGGCACCGGGGCGGCGGCGGCGATTTGTTTTTTCGCTTTGGGGGCGGGCGCGGCGGCTTCGTTGTCGGCGTCGGTTTCCTCTGGTGTCATGGCGCTGACATTTTCCTGGGGCTCGGCGCTGACTACTTTCACGCGGGGGGCCAGGCGCTCGGCGCGCTCGGCTTCGATGCCGGCGGGGAGGACGGGGGAGTAGGGATTGTCCTCTTTTTTCAGGGCGAATTCGCGGTGGCCCACGTCGTCGGAAGGTGTGGCTTCGATGAGCGCGAGCGGCGGATTCACCGGGCCGGAATTATCCGCCAGGGCGCCGATCACACGCTGATGCTGGGGAATGGAAAGTTTCTCGCCGGCCTTGAACTGGCTCTCGGGATTCGCTTCCTCAAGTTCGCGCACGGTGATGCCGAATTTGGCGGCGACCAGCATTTTGGTTTCGCCATTTTTGAAGAGATGCTCGCGTTCCGTGCTGTCGGTGGCGGGTTCGTCCAGGACGACTTCCGCTTTGGGAACTACAGGGGTCGGAGCCACGGCGGGAGTGACCGGTTTGGCGGCGGCGATCACGGGCGGCGGTGGGCTGTTTTCATGGGCGCCGCGGGTGGCGACGGCTTCGGCATCGCGGTCGTCGCGGCCGAACATGTGGAAGGCGAAAAGGCCGCCCACGGCGACGAGATGGAGCACCAGCATGACCGCGAAAGCGCGGGACATGCGGATCTGCGGTTCGTCGACTTCCCAGTCCTCCTCACCGGTTACGTTGGCGGAAAGCCGATGGGTCTTCTTCCTGCCCTGAGGAAGCAATGCCTTCAGTCGGCGGGTGAAAAGGGCGCGCGGGGAACCGGTTTCTTGTGGGGATGGTTTCATGACGTTGGCAGCAGTTGGTGGACAAATTGGCAAAAGACATCTCCCCGGTGACCATAGCCGGTGAACATGTCGAAAGAGGAGGTTCCGGGGGCGAACAGCACGGATTGCCCGGGCTCGGCGGCGGCGTAGGCGCGGCGCACGGCATCGCCCAGATCGGCGCAGGCGACCGCGCCGGGCCAGAGTTCCGCCAGGGCGGGCCCGATCTCTCCGATGGTGAAAACGTGGGTGGTTTTTTCGCGGATCAGCGGGGTGATCGGCGTGTAGTCCAGCCCCTTCTCCTTGCCGCCGGCGATGAGCACGACCGGTTTTTCCTGGCCGCGCAGGGCGCTTTCCATGGCGTGGATATTGGTGGCTTTGGAGTCATTCAGGAACTCGCGGCCATTGATGGTGGCGACGATTTCGCAGCGATGCCGGGGCGGAATAAAATCACGCACCGCCGCGGCCGCGCTTTCCAGGGGCAGGCCGAACGCCGTGACCGCCGCCAGGGCAGCCATGATATTTTCCGCATTGTGACGCCCCCGCAGCCGGGTGTCGGAAAGTGTCAGGACGGCTTGGCCATCCAGCTTGATGACGCCCTCTTCAAAAGTCCACGCGGTATCCGCCAGCCAAGCGCTGAACGTCACGCGGCGGGCGGCAAGCGGAGGATAGGTTTCACTGCCGTTGATCACAGCAGTGTCGGACGTGGTCTGGGTCTCGAAAATTCGTTGTTTCGCCAGCAAATACGCTTCCAGCGAAGGATGGCGGTCCAAATGATCCGGGGCAAAATTCATCCACACCGCCACGATCGGATGGAAGGTCTCGATGAGTTCCAATTGAAACGAGCTGACCTCCACCGTGAGCACATCCAGCGGCTCGCCCGCCAGGACGACCTCGGCCAAAGCGGTGCCGTAGTTTCCGCAGGGCACGGTGCGTTTTCCCGCCGCGGTCAACAGGTGCGCGATGAGACCGGTGGTGGTGGTTTTTCCGTTAGTGCCGGTGATGGCGATCACGGGCACCGTGGTTTGCTGGAAGGCAAACTCGATCTCGCTGACGCCCGGCACGCCGCGGTCCGAAAGACTGCGCGCCAGGGGCCATGAGGGATCGATGCCCGGGCTGAGAATGGCGAGATCGAACGGGCCTTCCGCTCCACGGGCGGCGTTGCCGGTGATGACATTGAAACCTTCAGCCTGGGCCTTGCCGGCGGCGGCGGAAAGTTTGGCAGGATCGCCGTCGTCCAGCAAAGTCACCGTCGCGCCGAGTCGTTGGGCGAGGCGGGCCGCAGCCATGCCGCTGGTGCCCATGCCGAGAATGGCAAGGTGGCGACCGGCGTATTTCTGTGAGGCGGGCAACATGGGACTAGCGAAGTTTGAGGGTGCCCAGCGCGATCATCGCGCAGAGTAGACTGAGGATCCAAAAGCGGACAATGACCTGACTTTCCTTCCAGCCTTTCAGCTCGAAGTGGTGGTGGATGGGAGTCATTTGGAAAAGGCGGCGGGGGCTGCCATACAGCTTCCGGCTGATCTTGAACCAGCTGACCTGAAGCATCACGGACATGGCCTCCAGGACGAACACACCGCCGGCGAGAAGGAGCACGACCTCCTGTTTGCAGCAGATCGCCACCGCCGCCAAACAGCCGCCGATGGCCATGCTGCCGGTGTCGCCCATGAAGACGCGGGCGGGAAAACAGTTGAACCAAAGGAAGCCCGCCGCCGCGCCGATGAGTGCGAAACACAGCGCGGTCAGCTCACCGGCGTAGACGTTGTGCTCGATATTCAGATAGGTGGCGATGCGGTAGTTTCCGGTCACATAACAAAAGATCCCGTAGGCCAGCGCGGCGCTGATGGTGCAGCCGGCGGCGAGTCCATCGAGCCCGTCGGTGAGGTTCACGGCGTTCGAGCAACCCACGATCACCACGGCGAAAAACACCACGGTGAGCCAGCCCATGTCATGCACCTCGAAGAGTTCCTTCTTGATGAAAGGCAGTTGGAGATGGGCGAAATAACTTTCCTGACCCGGCAGGCGGTAAAGCACATAACCGGCCGCCAAACCGACGGCCCATTGCACCGCCAGCTTGCCGCGGCTGCTGACGCCTTTCGAGTTTTTCTTGCTGACCTTCAGCCAGTCATCCACGAAACCGAGCGCGCCCAAACCGAGCATCACAAAAAGGCTGACCCACAAAAACGGATTGTCCCAGCGGCATCCCAGCAACGCCGCAAAGACCAGCGCGGCGATGATGAGCACGCCGCCCATGGTCGGGGTGCCGGCTTTTTTGCCGTGCAGTTCGAACAGTTTGTTCACTTCCTCCTTCGTGCGGATGGGCTGGCCCATCTTCAACGAGATCAGCTTCCGGATCGTCCAGTCGCCGAAAATAACGCTGAATAGAAATGCGATCACCAGCGCCGCGATGGAGCGGAATGTTTGATATTGCAGCACATTCGTCAGCTTGGTCATCAGACCGGTGCCGCCGTCGAACTGTTGGAAGATCCAGAATAACATATCAGGCGGCGGTGGGTTCTATGACGCGTTCCATCGCGGCAGAACGGCTGCCTTTGACGAGAATGATATCGGTGGCTCCCGCGGTGGCGCGCAGGTGGGCGGCGCAGGAGGCATGGTCCGGGAAGGCATGATGGCGGGCGGGAATGCCGCCGGCAGCGAGGTATCCCTCACTGATCCATGCCGCGTCGCCGGTGCCGACAACGCAAAGTTCATCCACTCCATATTGATGCACGGCCGTTCCCAGGGCGCGGTGCTCGGCTTCGGCGGTTTCCCCCAGTTCGCCCATCCGTCCCAGCACGGCCACACGCCGGCCGGTGCAGGCGAAACTCAAAAGCGTCTCCAGCGCGGCCCGCATGGAATCCGGGTTGGCATTGTAGGTGTCATCCAAAAATAACAAACCATCCGCGGCGCGGATTTCGAGGCGGCCATGTGTCAGGGTCGTGCTTTCCAGGCCCTCCACGATTTCCTCCGCCCGCAGTCCATAGTGCCAACCCACGGCGGCGGCCAGAGCGGCGTTGCCGGCCATGTGGCGGCCCGGGACCGGGATCTGAACCTGGTTGGACGAATGGTCGGGAAGGTGCAGGAAAAACGTGCAGCCCGCTCCGGATGACCTGACATCCGTGACCTTGATATCGCCAGCATCCATGCCCGCGGTCAGGACGCCCGCGCGGCAACGCAGGGAAATGTCAGGAGTGAAGTTGTCATTGGCATTCAGGATGACCACGCCGCTGGAATGCACGGCTTCCGCGAGCATGCCTTTTTCCAGGGCGATGGCTTCGCGCGTGCCCATGTATTCGATGTGCGCGGTGCCGATGTTGGTGATGACGGCGACGTCCGGCGCGGCGATGGCGGCCAGTGGGGCGATCTCGCCGGGGTGGTTCATACCCATTTCAAAAACGCCATGGGTCTCGTCCTCCATAACCGATAGCACGGTCAGCGGCAGGCCGATGTGATTGTTCAGATTTCCCAGGGTCGCCCGCACTTTGAAGCGGCGGGACAGGACCGCGCGGATCATGTCCTTGGTGGAAGTCTTGCCATTGCTTCCTGTCAGGCCTATCACTTCCCCGCCCCAGGCGCGGCGGTGCGCGGCGGCCAGTTTTTGAAGCGCGGCCAGGGTGTCCTCCACCAGCAGAACGGCACTGCCCTCCGGCACCTCGACCGGGCGGCTGACCAGCACCGCGCCCGCACCGGCGGTCAGGGCGGCGGCGGCGAAATCATGGGCGTCGAAACGTTCGCCTTTCAAAGCCACGAAAAGGACTCCGGGTTCAATCCGGCGGTTGTCCGTGCCGACTCCCGTGATCACGGCGGCGGGGTCGCCTGACAAAAGTCGGGCGCCGCACCATTCGGTCAGGGTTTCCAGAGTTTGGGGGATCATGGTCGTTCCGGGAGGGTCCAATTCCGCAAAATGTGACGGGTCACCTGCACGTCGTCGAACGGCGTCACCACGCCATTCACCGTCTGTCCGCTTTCATGGCCTTTGCCGGCGATGAGCACGATGTCGCCGCCTCCGGCGATGGAGATCGCGCGCTCGATGGCCGCGCGGCGGTCGGGGATCATTTCATTGGTTTCACCGCGCATGCCTGCTTTGATTTCCGCCATGATCGCGTCGGGATCCTCACTGCGCGGATTGTCGTTGGTCAGGATGGTATAACTTCCGCCGGCTTCGGCCACGGCGCCCATGCGGGGGCGCTTCGTGCGGTCGCGGTCGCCACCGCAGCCGAAGACCGTGATGATGCGGCGCGGGCTGAGATCACGCAGGGTGCGGAGCGCATTTTCGAGCGCGTCCGGCGTGTGGGCGTAGTCGATGAAAACACGGAAGGGTTTGTTATCGCTGACGCTTTCCATGCGGCCGGGAACCTGGGGGGAATCCTCCAAGGCCTTGACCGCCTGACGGAGATTCAGGTCCATGGACCACACCGCCGCCAGAGCGCCGAGGGCATTGTAGACATTGAATTTTCCTATCAAGGGCATGCGGACCAGGAAGCTGCGGCCGCGGGCCTCCAGCGTGAAGGTGGTGCCGCGCATGGTGGCGGTCAGCTGCGTGGCGCGGAAGTCCGCGTGCACGTTCATGCCGTAGGTGACAATGCGCAGTTTCCCTTCGTATTCGCGGGCCATGCGGCGCCCGGCGGCGTCGTCCGTATTCAAAACCAACGCCGGTTTTTTCTCCCCGCCCTGCAGCACCAGATGCTCGGCGAAGCGCGCTTTGGCGTCGTAATACGCCTCCATGGTTTTATGATAGTCAAGATGGTCCTGCGTCAGGTTGGTGAAGACCGCGGCATCGAATCGGATGCCATGCGTGCGCTGCTGCATGAGCGCGTGGGAACTCACCTCGATGGCGGCGGCGGTGCAGTGATTTTCCGTCATCGTGCGCAGCAGACGCTGCAGCGTGATGCTGTCGGGAGTGGTGTGGGAGGCGGTTTCCTCCAGGCCTTCGCCCACCACATATTTGACGGTGCCTATCAAACCGCACTGACCGCGCGCGGAGGTGATGATGTGTTGGAGAAGGAAGCAGGTGGTGGTTTTGCCATTCGTGCCGGTCACGCCCACGATGGGCAGGCGGTCGGAGGGCTTGCGGAAAAAGGCGTCGGCCGCTTCCGCGAGGGCGGCCTTGGTGTCCTTCACCGTGATCCAGGTGCCGCGGTAATCGGTGGGCACGTCCGTTTCCGCCAGGATGGCGGCGGCTCCGTTGGCGATGGCTTGGGAAATGAAATTATGGCCGTCCGAAGTCTCCCCGCGGAGAGCGGCGAAGAGGATGCCGGGCCCCGCTTGGCGCGAGTCCGCGGTGAGGCCCGTCACCTCCACATCCAGCGGTCCGAACGTGCGGACGCGGAAGAGTTGGTCGAGCAAAAAATTAAGTTTCATCAGTGGGAATAGGGATGGGCTAACGTGAAATGCTTTTCGGAATGCCGCGCACCGGAGTGCTGTTGGCGGCCTGGGGCAGGAGCTTGGTCTCAGGTGAAAACTGGGCGGGAATTTGATAGTAGGACATGGCCCGTTCGGCGATGCGGCGGAAGATGGGCGCGGCGATGCGGCCGCCAAAGCTGGCGTGTTTTTTACTGCGCGGGGTGTCGATGATCACCATGCCGGCCAGCCTGGGTTTGTCGGCGGGCAGGAACCCGATGAATGAGCAAATGCGGTCGTCCTGATAGACGGTGCGGAACTTTCCGTCTTTTTTGATAGTGACGGCCTTCCAGGCGGTGCCGGTTTTGCCCGCGATCTCAAAAAACTCACTGCGCCCCGGCTTGCCGGTGCCCTGCTCCATGACCTGCACCATCGCGCGGCGCACGGAGGCGGCCGCGGCGGCGGTGACCACCCGGCGGGGTTCCACCCGGGGCAGGCCTTCGACCGCCTGGCCATCCTCGTCCACCCAGCTTTCCGCCAGGTGCAGGGGTTGCAGCATGCCGTCATTGATGATGGCTCCCAGGGCTCCGCACATCTGGGCCGGAGTCACCGAGATGGCATTCCCGAATGCGACCCGCGAGAGGGTTTGAAAATTCATGCTGCCCCCGAGGGAGCCGCGGCTTTCAGAAGGGGATTCAAATCCCGTGGTCCGGCAAAAACCGAAGTCACGGATCAATTCCTCGAACCGTTTCGTCCCCAGCATCCGGGCCAGTTTGTAGGCGCCGATGTT
>JAQGPD010000195.1 GCA_028293305.1 Verrucomicrobiales bacterium
GGCACCCACACCCTCGCCGTTTCCGTGCACCAAAGCGCCGCCGACTCCAGCGACAAAGGCTTCGCCCTGACCTTCTACGGCCGCGCCGCCACCGGCGTCTCCCTGACACCTGTCCTCGGCGCGGTCACCCGGAATCTGAATAACACCCTGACCACCGACGACGACACCTTCCGCTTCGCTATCACCGTGAATGCCGTCAGCGGCGGCGCGGCCGGATGGACCAGCGACGGCGTGCCCGCCAGCGGCCTCTACGGCGTGTCGAATGAATACGGTCCATTCCCTGTCTCCGAGTCGCCGAAAATCCTGACCTTCACCGACTCCGTGGACGTCCTGGCCAAATCCTCCATCACCGTCACGCCGCCTCCTATCTTTGGCCTGACAAACTTCGGAGGCACCCCCGCCGCTGTCGGCACCACTCTGCCGCTCCCCGCCAACTGGACCGCCAACGGCGCGATCATCAGCCATTCCTCCAACGTCGGCGTCGCCACCCCAGGCACCACCCTCGCCTCGGAAACGGTGAACCTCGCCTCCGTCTCCGGCCCGGTTCTGCTCAGCATGAACCTGAATCTGGCCGACACCAGCGCCACCACCAACTTCGAAGCGAATGACACCGTTCTCGTCGAACTGGTGCTCAATCCCGGCGCGGGTGAGCAACGCGTGAACCTGATTTCGCCCCATGATTTCAACGGCAACGGTGTGCTAAACGGCTTCACCGCCGCCGATGCCGCCGCCTACAACGTTGGCAAAATCGAGGACGAATTGAACGGCGCGGGCTTGGACGCGGAAGCTTCCGTGAACCACACCTTCCCGCTCTCGGCTGTCATTCCTGACAATATCACCTCCGCCCGCATTGAGGTCACCTCCGTCACCCTCGGAGGCTCGGAAACGGTCACCGTCTCCAATGTGCTGTTCTCCGCCTACACCGCTCCTGACAATACCGACACCGACAAGGATGGCCAGACGGATGCCGCAGAAATCATCGCCGGCACCAACCCCGCCAACCCCGCCGATTACCTGAGGATTGCCAACTTCGCCCCCAACCCCGGCGGCGGAATGGATCTCTCCTTCCCCTCGAAGCTGGGCATCAACTACCGCCTCGAAGTCAGCACCCTCCTGACAGGCGGCTGGGTGCCCTATGGCGAAGTTATCGCCGGCTCCGGCGCCGACATCGCCGCCAACCTCCCGCAGCTCCCCATCGCCGGAAATGTCAGGTTCTTCGTCCGCCTCCGCGTCGTCCCCTGACCACCCCCCAAGGACCGCCCCCAAAGGACCGCGACTTTGCAAGTCGCCCCAGAGCCCTTGTCCCCAAAGCCCCGGCCCCCAAAGCCCCGGTCCCCAGAGCCCCGGCCCCCAGTGCCCCGACCATAACATCGTGAAATAACCAATGCTCCGGGGCGACTTCCAAAGTCGCGTTCCTCTCCCCCGGACCGCGACTTTGTAAGTCGCCCCAGAGCCCCGGCCCAAAACCCCAGCCATAGCCATAGCCATAGCCATAGCCATAGCCCTCTCCCCCCCTCACGCAAACTTCATCGGCGGAGCCGCCCCCTGCGGCTGACAAATCCGTCCCACGCATTCATCCAACGCCTCCGCCCCGCGCAGCACTTCGATTTCAATCCGCAAAAAATACACCGGCAATAACGTCTTTGCAAAAGCCGGAAACCGCACCGCATCCTTCTCGGTCGTCACCACAAAATGCGCCAGCTTGTCGTCGGCCCGGAGGATCGCTTCATCGATCTCATCCTCCGTGTAGCGGTGATGATCCGTGAACCGCCGGCGCAGCACCAGCAAGGCTCCGAGTTGTTGATCCAGGATGTTTTCGAAACTCTCCGGCACCGCGATCCCGCTGATGGTCGCCACCTTTTTTCCCTTCACAAAATCCAGCGGACGCCGGTCGTCGGGGTCATAGACATTCTGCAAATAGACCGGCCGGTGGCGGCATTCCAGAATGCTGGCCGTGCGGTTGTGGCGGCGCAGGCGGGCGATGATCTCATCATTCGGCTGGTCGCTGCATTTGGTTAGGAAAATATGACTCGCGCGCCGCAGGTTGCGCGGCGGCTCGCGCAGCGTCCCGCGCGGCAGCAGGTGCTCATTTCCAAAAGGCGCGCTGCGGTCCACCAACACCACATCCAGCCGCCGCCGGAGCTTCAGATATTGCAGCCCGTCATCCAGAATCAGCGTATCGCACCCCAGCTCCCTAACGGCATACCGCCCCGCCTTCACCCGGTCCTTGTCCACCACCACCGCCACGCCTGGCAGGTTCTTGGCCAGCATATAGGGCTCATCCCCGGCGGTTAGACTATCCAATTTCAATCCGCCACCATCACTCACCACCCGCGGCGGCGATTCCACCGTCCGGCCCGTGAACTTGTTAAGAAGCCGGCGCGGCAACGGCAGGCTCTTGCTCTTATACCCCCGGCTCAAGACCGCGACGCGCCGCCCCTCCGCATGCAGCCGCCGCGCCAGCATCTCCACCACCGGCGTTTTTCCAGTCCCGCCCACGGTCAGATTCCCCACACTTAAAACCATCGCCCCCAAATAATGATCCGTCTTCAGCCGGTTCCGGAACAACGCCAGCCGCCCCTGCACCACACCGTGAAAAATCCCTGACAATCCGCTCAGCAGCCCCCGCAGCATCCCGGCACGAAATCCCCGGCGGCGGTTGAGGATGACCTCGATGCCGAACTGCTCCAGACTGTCCAGACGTTCTCCCATAGAATTGACGGTCCCCTCCTGTAACCGGTTTCCGCCACAACGCAGCCGCGAAAAGTGCCCCGCCGCCCCGCACGCTGCGCGCCATTTTTTCCCAAAAATTCCGCCCCGCCGGATTCCGCGAAAATTTCTGTCGGATTCCGGGGATCAGTGCGTCTTTATCCATGGAACCTGGAACCGTGAGCCCTCTCCCCGCCAATCTCCCCGACCCCGCCGACGCCTGCCTGCGGCGGTTTCAGGTCTCGCGCGATGCCTTCGCCTTCCGCGAAATCGTGAATCGTTATGGCGGCCTCGTCGAAGGCACCGCGCGGCGGCTTTTGGCGGATGACACCGAGTCCGCCCGCGATGTCGCGCAACGGGTTTTCACGGATCTGGCCAAAGCCGCCCCCAGCCTGGCTCCGGACAGTCGGCTGGGCGGTTGGCTGCACCGGCACACTGTTTTCCTGGCACTTCATCACCGCGAAGCCGAAACCCGCCGCCGCCGCCGCGAACGCGAGGCCGCCGCCCGTTGGGAGCTGGACCAACCTGCCTGTGAAACCGACGCCGATTTCGCCGCCACCATCCACGCCGCCCTGACAAAACTCCCCGCCGACGACCGCGCGGCGCTGATTTTGCGTTATTGGGAAAACCATTCCCTCACAGAAATCGGCGATGCCGCGGGCATCAGCGCGGACGCTGCTCAAAAGCGGGTTTCCCGTGCCCTGGAAAAACTCCGCGCACGACTCGGCCCGCGCGCCGCCACGTGGGGCGCCGCCCTGATCGCCGCCCATCTGGCTGCCCCCGCGGATGCCGCCGCCGCTCCCGCGTGGAGTGCGGAGGTGGCCTCCACCGCCCTTCGGAACGCGAATCTGGCGGCAACCAGAACCACCGCAGCCGCCGCCGGGTGGAAGGCCGCGCTTTGCGGGGCGGGCGTCGCCGCCGCTCTTTGCACCGCCGCTTTTCTCCCCCGCCTGATCCGTCAGGAAAAGGAAATCCAACAAACCCGGGCCGCCCTCGCCGCCACTCCTCCCCTAACCAACCAAGCCGCGCCCCCGCCTCAAGCCACCGTCCCGCCGGCGGCCGCCTTGGAAAAACGCGTGCGGGATCTCGAGGCCAGGCTCCAGGCCAAGTCTTCACGAGAGCAAGCCGTGGAGTCGAATCTGAAACTCGCCCGCGAACGCGCGGACCGCGACCGCCAATCCCTCGCCGCCGATGACCTGACGGAATTGGAGGGAGCCTATCAACTCGCCAGACAGCAACCCGACACCCTCCGCCACACCGCCGTTCTCAAATCGCTCATCGAAAAATTCCCCACCTCCAACCGAGCCGGCTGCGCCATCCTCCGCCTCGCCCGCCTCAGCTCCGGCCTGGAACGCAGCCGCTGGTTGCAGGAAGCGATCGACCGGCATTCGGACACCTACTATCTGGACGGCACCAGCGTGGGAGCCATGGCCCGGCTGCAACTCGCCGCCGAATGGTCGCACGCAGGCCGACACGCGGACGCGCAACGCCTCCGGCTGGAAATCGAGGAACAATTTCCTGACGCCACGGACCATGACGGACTCCCCATCCTGGAGGCCCTCCGCACCAGCACCCCTCCCGACTAGCCGATCCGTCCGTCTCCCGCCGCGCTCCGCCTTTCCCCGCCAACCCGACACCCTGACATGAAAAAATCGACCCCGCTCTTCCTCCTCGCCGCCTCCCTTTTCCTGTTGCTGCCGATCGCCTCGGAAGCCAAACCCAAGGAAA
>JAQGPD010000219.1 GCA_028293305.1 Verrucomicrobiales bacterium
TCCGCACAGTCCTCTGTGCGTTTCTCAGCTATCGGTTTTTCCTGCTATCCGGTTTTCCTGCTTTCAGGGTTTTTCACAGCATCGGCTTTTTCCGGGTGCTCTTAATAAAGCCTATGCTTTGATAACCGCACTGAGGACTGTGCGGACTACTCTGTGCGGACTACTCTCCGTCTACTTCAGCAGATGCTCCTGCAGAAACAAAATCGTGGCATGGAATTGATAGTCGGCGTTCGGTTTTTTGGCGAAGCCGTGGCCTTCGTCCTTGGCCAGCAGATACCACACCGGGGTGCCGTTCCGACGGACGGCGGCGACCATTTGTGAGGCTTCGGTCACGGGCACCCGGGGATCGTTCTGACCCTGCACCACGAAAAGCGGTTTCCTGATTTTGGCGGCGTGGGCGGTGGGGCTTATTTTTTCAAGGAAAGCGCGCATGGCCTCCTCGCGCTCATCGCCGTATTCCACCCGCCGCAGGTCACGCCGGTAATCCTGGGTGTTGCTGAGAAAGGTCAGGAAATTCGAGATGCCCACGATATCGATTCCGCACCGCAGGCGGTCGCCGTGGTGGATGAGGCAGGCCAGCGACATGTAGCCGCCATAGCTGCCGCCCGTCACCGCCACGCGCGCCGCGTCCGAGCGGGCGTCCGTGGCGATCCAATCCAGGAAAGTCCCGATGTCCTTCACGGAATCCTCGCGTTTGAATCCGTTATCGAGCGCCAGGAACGTTTTGCCGCTTCCCTCCGATCCCCGGACGTTGGGGTAGAGAATGGCGATGCCGAGTTCGTTGATCCAAAAGTTATTGCGCGCCTGGAAGATCGGCCGCGACTGCCCCTCCGGGCCGCCGTGGATATTGATCAGCACCGGGCGCTTGCCGGGAAACCTGGCAGGATCCGGACGGTATAGAAATCCTGACACCGGCAGGCCGTCGAAACTTTTGAGCGTCACCAGCTCCGGCTCCTGAAACGTGGCGGGATTCAGTCCGCCGGTTTCACTTTCCGTCCAGCGCTCCGGCGTCCCGGCGATGCGGTCGAAGGTGCCATTGCCCGGCGTGATTTCGACGGAATACACATCCGAAGGCGCCTTGGCGGAGCTCAGGCTGAAGCCGAGGTCCCGATTGTTGGAGTGCCATTCCAGGCCGCCGATCACGCCCTTGGCGGGCAGCGGGACTTTGATAGGCGCCGATGAAAATTCCGTCGGCACGCCATCGCGGATCACCGTTCCGAAGGCGGTCAGGTAAAGGGCGGAAGCGCCATTTTCGTTGGCGGTGAAGGCGACCGTTTTTCCGTCAGGGGAAAGGTCGAAGGATTCCACATCCCAGGGCAGAGCCGCCGTGAACGGTTTCCATTTCCGTTCCGTCAGGTCCATGCGGCCGAGGGTCTGGAACTCGCCCGCCTCATCGCTGGTGAAGAAGAGCGACTTTCCATCGCCGGAGAACAGCGCCCCGCTGCGCGCCACGGGCGGACCGCCTTCCGGAGTCAGTTTTTCCTTCTGTCCGGTGGCCACATCGAGCATCCAAAGGTGGCTGACGTTGGCGGAGATGAACTCCACCAGCGCCAGGCGTTGGCCGTCCGGCGACCAGTCCGAAACCGCCCAACCGCCGCCGCTGAGTTCCGCCAGGGAGCGGGCTTCGGCGGGTTTGTCAGGATCCATCACCCAGACATCGTTGTCCTTCCCGTTCCGGCGGGTGGAGGTCCAGGCCAGCAGCGCTCCGTCATGGGACCAAACCGGACCGGTGTTGCGCGATTTCCCGTCTGTCAGCAAGGTGGAGCGGCCCTCCGCGGGATCGAAGCGGTGGAGCTGGAAAAATTCGCCGCCGCCTGTGTCCTGTGAATAAATGAAACAGGAGCCGCTGCCTGGCCGCCAGGAAGCGCCGCCGATGGGTTCGTTGGAGAACGTGATTTGTTTGCGGTCGCCGCCGGGTTGCCGCACCAGGTGCAGTTGCGGGGTGGCGCCGAAGCGCGTGGTGATGAGCATTTCCCGTTTCTCCGGGTGCCAGCTTTGCAGCGCGGCCGCGCGGAATTCCACATAACGGCTGGCGTTGGCGATGACTTCCGGCGGCAGTGGCGGGATGTTTTCCGTCACCAGATTCGCCGGCACCTCGGCGCGGGCGGGAGTTAGGAAAAAAGCGGCGGAGAGCAGGAGGGCGGAGTGAATTTTCATGACGGCGCGGGGGGAGGTCCGGAGCATGGCCGGGCAGGGTGGATTTGTCAAAATGAGGGTAAGCTTTCCAAAAACCGCAGGACGCGTTTTTCATGCCACGGCCGGGCGGGTGCAATGCCGGAGGGAAATCCGACGTGACCGCCATGCGCGGGCACTTCCAGAAAAAAACGGGAACTTCGCTCCGCGATTTCCGTGGGAAAAGACGGCGCATCCAGGAGCGGATCGTTCGCCGCATTCAGCAAAAGGGAGGGCACCGCCAACGACGGCAGGCCGGGCAGGGAGGAGGCGCGGGTCCAATAATCCTCCGCTCCCGCGAAGCCGTGCAGGGGCGCGGTGACGTGTTCGTCAAAGTCGCGGATGGTGCGGATTTTTGTCAGGGCGGCAGGATCGAGGCAGCCGGGAAACTGGCGGGATTTGGCGCGCGCCTTGGCCAGCAGGGTGGTTAGGAACCGGTGGAGGTAAAGCCGGTTTCCCCGCCGCACGTCCAGGGCGCGGGCGCTGGAGGCCAGATCGACCGGCGCGGAGATGGCGCAGGCGGAGCGGATGGCGGCGGGCAGTCCCGGCTCGGCCGCGAGCTTCAGGGTGATGGTGCCTCCGAGGCTGAATCCCAGCAGGTCCAGCTTTGGATATCGCTCCGCCGCCCGCTCCGCCAGCAGGCGCAGATCGGCGGTTTCGCCACTGTGATAGGATCGCGCCAGGCGGTTGGGGATGCCGCCGCAGCTGCGGTAGTTCCAGGCCAGGACATGCCAGCCGGCCGCCGCCAGGGTGGTGGCCATGCCGCGGATGTAGGAAGCCTGCAGGCTGCCTTCCAGACCATGCGATAAAATGGCCAGCGGCGCTCCGGGTTTGGCTTCGGGTCCCGATCCGGAATCTGTCAGGACATTCCCCGGCGCCGGCGGCCGTAGCCAGGCAAGATCAAGGAAATCCCCGTCCGGCAGCTCCAGTCTTTCATGGTCCGTCCAGGGCGCGGCGGGGCCGGGAAGCAGTGAGGAAAAAATCGTCGATACATGCCCCGGCCGCAGCCAGGCGGGGGATTGATAGTCGGAGCGGATCAAAGGCACGTCGGGAAGTCTGGTTAGGAATTTCAGCAACCCGTAAAAAGGCCCGTCCCGGCCTTGAGCAGGGAATCGGCATAACCAAACTGCGGGGTCGATTTCAAATCCAAACTCAAATCCAAACCGAAATTCAAACTCAAAACCAATCCGGAAATACGCTGCAAATTCCTCCCGGCCATCAGTTCTCCGGCAACAACAACTGCACCGGCAAATGGTCGCTCACCTCCATGGGCTGCTCCACGGTTGAAGCGGTCAGGTCGCCGAAGCCTTTGGCGAAAATATAGTCGAAAGTGGTGGGCTCAAAACGCCCGCCCGGCTCCGTGCGCCAGGTGAGGCGGTCGGCTTTGGGAACATTCAGCCAAGTGTTGGTGAAGCCGCCCTTGGTGAGGAGGCTGACGACGTGGCATTGGGGAAATTGGCCATCATGGTTGGTATTGAAATCGCCTCCCGCCAGCCAACCCCGGATCGGGGATTTGCCGTAGGCCACGGTCATGTCCTTCATGTGGCGCAGGAGTTGGGTGGCCTGTTCATCGCGCATGGCGCCCACGTTTTTCGCCCCGGCGGGGTCGTCGCTGCCACGGTTGGATTTGAGGTGGTTTCCATAAACCATGATGAGTCCTTTGCCGGCAGGATCCTCGAGGGCGGCGAATGAAAATCCGCGGGAGATGTTGGGCACATTCGCCTTCCATGCCTCCCACCAGGCGCCCTGACATTTCAGTTTGGAGGCGATGCCGATCTGCTGCGGGCGGATCTGGCCGGTCTGCGGGTCCGTGAAGCTGCTGACCACATGAACGGTGAGGCCGGGGACGACTGAGCAGACTTCGTGGAAGGCATTCCAATCGTTGATTTCCACTCCGATAAAGATGTCAGGATTCATGGCCTTCAGCGCTTCCTGTCCCGCCTTCATATGGACGGCGGCCTCCTCCGCCGAGGCGGTGGAGCGCTTGCCGGGGAACCATTCCAAGTTCCAGGAAATCACTTTCAGGGGAGCCTGCGCCGGGGGCGCGGCCGGGGCCGGGGCCGGGGTCTGCGCGGCGGCGGGCGCGAGCAGGCCGAGGGTCAGGAAAAGTATGGATAGGAGGTTTTTCATGGAATGGAGTCTTGTGAAGCCGGCTGTGGGAGCGAACCACTGCAGATTACGTGCGGATCCTGGAAATTTCCGCAGCGAATTTAAACCCGCAGGGGGCGGTGTCGCGGGAGGAATTTCGATGCCGCCGGCCGGTTGGAATGCGGAGGCCAAGGGCAGGCTTGCCTTTGACGACCTGCCGGGACGGGGGCAGGGAGGAGGATGAAATGGAACCGATTTTTCGAGTCTGGAACGGCAGTGCGGGTATCGGCCTTGTGGGCCGGGCTCGCGGTCGCGCTGGGAGCCTTCGGGGCGCATGCCTTGAAGCCCGTGTGGCTGGAGCGTCCGCAGGGCTTGGAAAATTGGAAGACGGCGGTGGTCTATCATTTGGTGCATGCCGTGGTCATGCTGTTTCTGGCCATGCAGGGCGGAAAATCCGGCCGGGTGGCGTGGTTTTTGATGGCGGTGGGAAGCTTCGCCTTCAGCGTGAGCCTGTATTTTCTCAGCACCAAAGGCTGGACATTTTTAGGACCGGTCACCCCGGCCGGCGGCGCTTTTCTGCTGGCGGGCTGGATCTGCCTGGCGATCAAACCCTGGCGCCGGGACTCCTGATCCGCCGGTCCCGTCTGCGGGTTGTGCCGCGGGTGGGCTTGTGTTAAAGGTGGTCCCCCAATTCCCATGTTCACGTCGAATACCTACAATCCCGACTCCCAACCCCTCGGCCATTACCGGGGCTATCCAGTCTATCTGACCACGGTGCTGGTGGGGCTTCATATCCTATCGATGTTGTTGGGCGTGTTCAGCCCGGCGGCCCTGGCCGAGGGCATGATGTTCGCCCCGGGATGGGTCGGATCCTGGGTGCAGGTCTGGCGGTGGGTTACTTATGCTTTCGTTCATCAACCCGACGTGTGGTTTGTTATCAATATGTTTTTTCTTTACCGCTATGGCATGGAAATCGAAAAGATCTTTGGTCGGACAACTTTGATTAAATTGTATGGTGGACTTCTCTTGCTGGCCCCGGCCATTGTCACCGTGCTGTTTGTTTTGGCCGGATCAGGCAGTCCGGGTTACCCCTTGGCCGGCACCTCCATCCTCCACTTCAGTTTGTTTTTGGGAATGTGCCTGATGTATCCGGGAGGACTTTTTTTCTGCAGTCTGCCATGGCTGACTCTGAAAATTGCCGGACCCATTCTGCTGGGAATTTATGTTTTGTCCGACCTCGCCTCGCGGCAGTGGACGCACTTGCTGGTGCTTCTGGCAAGTGTTTACCTAACTTACTTCATTCTCCGCCGTGCTGGATTGTCGCCGCGCTTTGAAGCGATCAAGGACGCGCTCCGCGATGCGCTGCCCGCCCGCCGACCCGCCGCCGCCGCCCCGCGGCTGCCCGGTCAACCCGTGTCCCGCCGCCGCGGTGATGCCCCCGCCGCGCCCTCCCGCTATTACGAACCCAAAATCAAACCCAAGCCGGACCTCGCTCCCGAACGCAAAGCCGTGGAGGAAATCGATGGCATCCTCGACAAAATCGCCAAGTCCGGCATGGACAGTCTGACCGCCGCCGAAAAAACCGCCCTGCAAAACGCCAGTTCCCGGCTGAAGGATACGGACTATTGACCGCTCCTTTTTCCCGCCGCCGCGTCCGCGCGGCCCAAATCCCTATCAAAAATCCTCCTCCTTTTCCGAATCACCCCATGCCGTCCTCCACCGCCACTCCCGCCGTCCTCCCCGCCTCCACCGCCGCCGCTCCCTCGCTGGATTTGCGGACGGAAATCCTGCGCCTGAAAAAGGAACGGAATGCCCTCATTCTCGCCCACAACTACCAGGACAAAGCCATCCAGGAAATCGCCGACTTCGTGGGCGACTCGCTCGGACTCGCCTACAAGGCCAAGGAAACGGACGCCGATGTCATTGTTTTTTGCGGCGTGCACTTCATGGCGGAGACGGCGAAAATCGTGAATCCTGGCAGGATCGTCGTCCTTCCTGACAAGGACGCCGGCTGCTCGCTGGAGCAAAGCTGTCCCGCTCCGGCGCTGGAGGCCTATCTGAAAAAGCATGCCGATAAAAACTATTACGTCATCGCCTATATCAACTGCAGCGGCGGAGTGAAGGCCCTGAGCGACTGCATCTGCACCAGCGGAAATGCCGTGAAAATCGTCAACGCCACCCCGGCGGACCGGAACATCCTATTTGTTCCCGACGCGAATCTCGGCTCGTGGGTCATGGAGCAGACCGGCCGGCACATGGACCTCTGGCAGGGGGCTTGTTATGTGCATGTGGAATTCACCCGCGACAGCATCCTGCGCATCCGCGAGGAATATCCCGATG
>JAQGPD010000242.1 GCA_028293305.1 Verrucomicrobiales bacterium
CTGGATCAATTCCGCACCGCCTACATTTCCACCAGCCTGGAGCCCGACGAAATCGCGATGCACTGGAGCCTGACTTACGAGGAAAAGCCCGCCATCCTCAAAATCTATGCCGCCACCGGCCCGGGCACCCCGCCCGCTTTTGTCCCGAACGATGTCCAGGACGTCGGTTGGGGGACTCTGGATTGGGGCCAGATGTTCGACAATATCAAGGAGTTGGCCATCGCCGTGAGCCCCATGGCCGCCGGTGGGATGGAAATGGGCCTGGGCGAATTGAAGAAAAAAATCGGCGTCGATATCCGCACCGACATTCTCGGCCAGATGGGCGATGACCTGTGGACCGTTTCGTATATCGATCCCGAGGCGGACGACTTGAAAGCGAAGGATAAGGACGAGGACAAACCCGAGGCCCAGGATCCCGCCGCCGCTTTCCAAAATGCCTTCGCCGGCCTGTCCATGGCCAACCAAAGCCAGGTGGTCGGCATCGCTTTGAAGGATTCCAAGGCCTTCGAACTCAGCCTGAAAAGCATCTTCAACACCCTCGCGCCAGGCGAAGGTCTTTTCGAGGACCGCGAATTCATGGGCAAAACCATCCACCAGTTCAAAGGCACCCCGCCGAACCTGCAAGTGGCCTGGCTGATCCACAACGACACCATGATGTTTAGCGTCGGCAAGCCCGCGCTTCTCGACAAAATCCTGGCCGGCATGGACAAAAAACCCGCCTCGCCGCTCATCTCGGAGTCCTACGTCCAAGCGGCGCTGGCCAAACTGCCTCCCGGCGGCGTTTCCACTTCCTACTCCAATGCCGGTCAGCTGATCGACACTGTTTTCGCCGCGTTGAAGCCCGTCATGGCCGATGAAGCGGAAGGCGAAGCCGCCGAAGTGATCAACAACCTCCCTGACAAACTCAACCTTCCCTGGCAGTTTGTCTCCCGCATGTATCTCGGCGATCACGCCGCGGATGTGCGCATCCGCCTGTCCATCAAGCCCTGATCGGCTCAGTTCCCGCCCTTTCCCGGCGGACGGGTTCCATCCCCGTCCGCCTTTTTTCCGCCTCACGGTCCCGAACCGAAAAATCCCTTCACCCAACTCCCTCACCATGCGATTCCTCCCGGTTTTTCCCTGCCTGATGCTGGCGGGCCTTCCCAGCGCTCTGCCTGCCCAGGAAACCGGTCCCCCCGTCCGTCTCGATGGACCGGAAGTCGCCCGTCTGGCGTGGGACACCCGGGGCCTGGTTTCCGCCGATTTCGATAAGGACGGCAAGCTGGACCTGGCGCTGATCAATAACGAAAACGCCAAGCTGGTCCTTCTCTACCAACGCGTTCCAGGAAGCCCGGCCCTGACTGCGGACCGCCGCGCCGTCTCGCGCGACCGTTGGGAACCGCAGTTGGAGGACACCCGGTTCCAAAAAGTTTCCCTTCCCGCCGACCAGCGCCATTTCGCCATGGTGACGGGGGATTTTGATGGCGATGGCCGCCCGGACGTGGCCCTCACCGGATCCAGCGACGCCCTGACAATCCGCTTCCAGGGAGAGGCCGCCGGCTTCAGCAAAACCTGGACGTATCGGAATTTCGAACCCCTCCAAGGCACCCGCAACATGGTCGCCGCGGACTTGGATCAGGATGGAAAAACGGATATCGCGGTGCTCGCCAAGTCCAAACTGCTCATCTTCCGCCAACAAGCCGCCGGCACTTTCAGCGAGCCGGTGGTCTATCTCACGACCGAGGAAAAAGCTGGCTATCTGATCGCGGAGGACGTGGATGGGGACAAGGATCTCGATTTGTTATACCTCGCGGGCTCGGGTGAGGGTTCGCTCCGGCTCCGCCGCCAGATCACGCCCGGGGCTTTTTCGTCGGAAATTTCCCTGGATTACAAAGTCCCCTCCTACGGCATTTCCACCACGCACGATGACAAAGGCCGGGTCGTGCTTACCCGCATCAATGCGAAAAGCCGCCTCATCGAGCGCCACACGCTGATGATGGATTCCCCCGGCGCCATCCAAAACGACAAGCTGCTGCCCACGCTCCATGCCCCTCCCGGCGGCATCACCAATGCGCTTCACGCCATGGGCGATTTCAATGGCGACAGCCTCATGGACGTCGCCCAGGCCGATGGAAAATCCGCGTCCGTTTCCCTGTATCTTCAACAGCCGGACGGCTCGTTCGCGGAACCCGCCAACTTCCCTTCGCTGTCCGGCATCAACGGGCTCGCCGCCGTGCAACCCGTTGCCGGACAACCCGCTGTGATCGTGGTGACCAGCGCCAGGGAGGGTGTGGGCATCAGCCGGCTTTCCGCCGCCGGCCGTTTGGATTTTCCCGTGCTCCAGAGCTTGGAAGCCAATCCCGTCAGCGTCTCCGCCATCCACCTCCCCGGCGGCATCACCCTGCCGCTGATCCTGGCCGAAAAAGACAAAACCTGGTCGCTCCAGACCCTGACTCCCGGCGCCACCCCGGAGGCCGCTTGGACCGCCGCCGCCCAACCGCTGAAGTCCGTGAAGCGCGAGCCGAACGGTCTTCGCGTCGGTGACCTGAATGGCGATGGCCGGGACGACCTCCTGCTGCTTTTGCCGAAGGATCCCGCCCTCATTCTGCTGGCCAAGCCCGATGGCACCGGCTTCGCGGATCCCTTGAAGGAAACCCCGACCCTCAAATCCCAACTGTCCGACCTCACGCCCGAACGCGTCGCTCTTTTCGACCTGAACAACGACCAGCGCGCCGAGATCCTGACCGCCGCTCCCGGTTATGCCCGCACCGTCAGGCTCAACCCCGAAGGCACCGATATTGCGATTGTGGACCAATGCAATGCCCGCACCGCCACGGACAAACTCACCATCCCCGTGCTCGCGGATGCGGATGGCGACGGCTCGCCGGAACTCCTCTTCCAGGAATCCGGCACCGCCTTCTGGCAAATCCTGAAAAAAGATCCCGCCGGCGTCTGGCGCTCCACCTCCCGCGTGGAGGCGGATCCCACGGAAGCCGTTCAGGCTGTAGCGCTTCCGCTTGGAAAAGAGCCCCGGCTGCACCTGCTGGCTCTCGGCAAGGACCGATTCTGGACCGCCCCTCTCGCGGGCAACCGGCCCTCCTTTGTATTGACCGCCAGCTACGAGACCGACCTCAAAAACTGCAATTATTACCAAGCCGTCCCTGCGGACCTGAATTCCGATGGCCATGAGGAAATTGTGGCTTTCGACGGAGAAAGCAAACTGCTGGAAGTCCTCCATCCCGGCGGCGTCACCGGTGAAAACTGGAAAAGCCTGCTCCATTTTGTCCTGTTTGAGGAAAACATCCATTTCCGCGGCCGCAAAGGCGAGGACAATGTCCGTGAGGTGCTGTCGGGCGACTTCACCGGCGACAACCGCGCGGATTTGCTGATTCTCGTCCACGACCGCATCCTGCTTTATCCCCAAAACTGAAGGCGGGTCACCCTCACGGGGCTGCGGAAAATCAGACGTTTCTCCCGACAATCTTCGGTTTTCGAAATCGGGCCCCGCCCGCGGCTTATACCGATTCGATTTGTCGTTCGGTAAATTATCCCGGAGGGATTGCAGCCATTAGCCGGCGGTTGAGCGAAGCGGCACCGCCGGGTTTAAAGGCAGGTATTTCTCCACCCCGGAGGGGTGGCAGCAAAACACCTAACCGGATCCTGTATCTTTTGTGGGCTGTAGTGTCGCTGGAAAAGAGTGGGTGGAATTTGCCAATTCCCAGCTGGAATGAGTATTATATCAATTCCAGCTGGGAATCGGTGTATTTCCCACCCTGCGTTTCGAGACCTCCACGCATCCAATGGCTGTATGCGTCATTCCAATCACAGATCCGGCTGGATTACGCCGAGGGCGTTAGGGATTTCAGCCTGGGGTTGCCGTGGCCACGGCTACCCCAGGAAGTGGCCACAACGCATTTAGAACCGCAACGCGGTTCCGGAAATGGGTCAATCCGTGAAGCTTTTCACGGACTGGAGTTACCATGGCGGCCGTGGATCCTGAACCCCTTCAGGGTTCGGGATTTCGCGGGTGAAGGACCTGGGGTAGCCGACCACGGTCGGCAACCCCGGGCTAACATCCCCAACGCCCTTGGCGTAATCCCGGACCGGTAAAAACGGCAGGATTTATCCCGCAGGTGTTAGTAAAAAAGATTACAGGCAGTCGCGCTGGAAAAGCGTGTGTGGAATTTACCGATTCCCAGCTGGAATTGGTATTAGTGATGCCCAGCGCGTCGCGTAGTGACGCCGGAAAAGAGCGGGTAAAAATCGCCATTATCCGGTTGGAATTATATATGTGGCTGTGTGTATCCTGACAATTATTCCCGGCCAGGTCAGCTAAAATTCAGGCCGCGACGGTCCTTGATACAAAGCGCCGCCATTTCACCGGAATCACCGGAATCATTGGCAACGCGCCTCACTTCTTCTTGAAGAAATCCGCCAGGTCGCCCAGTTGGTTAGGCGAAGGCACCTCCTCCACGGCGCGGACGGCCGCTTTCTGCAAAGCCGTGAGTTCCGCGATTCCCTTTTTCCCCAAAGTCAGGAGGCTGGCGAATTCCACCTCGGTGAACGTGCTTTCCTCGCCGGCGCCTTGGATCTCCACGAACTCGCCCGTCTCCGTCATCACAAAGTTAAAGTCCACGTCGGCGTCCTTGTCCTCGTAATAATTCAAATCAAGCAGTGCCTCGCCCTTGAACATGCCCGCGCTCACCGCCGCGACGTATTTCGTCAGGGGCGAGCGGAAGAGTTTTTTTGCCGCCACCAGCTTGTTGAA
>JAQGPD010000254.1 GCA_028293305.1 Verrucomicrobiales bacterium
TTGTCAGGCGGAGGTTATCAGGATCCCGGTCTGTGGATTTCCCTGGATATTTCCGGACGGAATTTCTCGGCGAAGTTCGATTCCCGATCCCCCTACGATTCCCCCTTCCTCGTCGCCAGCGTGGCCGTGGCCGGGAAAGACGCGGAGAAAATCAACGAGGCGCACTACAAGCGCTCCGGCGGGCGCGGCTACACCTCGCGCGGGTCGAAGCTGTCCCTGGTTTCCACGTTCGTGCCGGAGCACCTGCCGTCGGACTGGCGGGGTTACATGGGCTTGGACTCGCTGGCCCTGGGTTTGGAGGAATGGGACCGGCTGGGCGCGGGAGTCAGGGCCGCCCTCAGGCAATGGGTGATCATGGGCGGGATGTTGGATTTCTATCAAAATGGCGGTGCCTTGGAGCCGGTGCTCCGGGAATTGAAAATCGGCGCCGAGCAGCGGGGCGGGCGCGTGCTGGGCCTGGGATGGGTCCGCGTTTTTCCTTGGGATGGCAAGCCGCTGGAGGGGCGGGATGAGGAATTGGAACGGTTTTCGCCGCGCCAGGTGGGGGTGATGGAAACCCTGACTCCGGTCGAACCCAATGCGGAACGCGAAGTCAGGATGGGAGAGAAAAATGCCTTGGCCGCCCCCGCCCGGAGGCATGCCATGGCGGCCGAGGATTTCCGGTCCGTGGGGGTAAAGGGCGGCCGGTCCGTGCTGCCGGATGCCATGGGGGAGCGGAGTTTCGCCGCCTGGCAGGTGGGGGTCATTCTGGTGTTGTTCGGCATTCTGGTCGGTCCTGTTAACTTGTTTTATTTTGCCGGCGCGGGACGGCGGCATCGGTTGTTTTTCACCACTCCCGTGATCGCGCTGGGAGCCTCCGTGGTTTTGGTGGCGGTCATTTTATGGCAGGACGGCACCGGGGGAACCGGACGCCGCGCGGCCTTGATTGAAATCCGGCCGGACGAAAACAACGCCTATCTGAAACAATATCAAATCAGCCGCACCGGGGTGCTTTTTTCCAACACCTTCAGCCTGGAGGATCCCGCCATGGTGACGCCGCTGGTGTTGGACGAGTCCCGCTGGACCCGGCTGAAGCCGCCGAATTCCGGGCAGTCGGAAAACCAGCAATACAGCGTGGTGGACGGCCGGGCCTGCGCGGGCGACTGGTTCCAAAGCCGCAGCGAGCAGGGCCAGCGGATCGAATCCATCCGTCCCGGCCGCGGGCGCCTGGAGCTGAAATCCGGGACCGGAAATCCGGTGATCGTCAGCAGTTATCCGGCGGTTTTGGAAGCAATGTATTATCAGGACACGGCTGGAGCCTGGTGGATGTCCAACGCCCCCCTGGCCACGGGGGGCAGCGTCCAATTGCAGCCCATGTCCGGCACACCGGACGAGGCCCGGAATTGGTTGGAGGACAATCTGGAACTCTTTCCCGTGGGCGACCGCGTCACCCTGGCCTCGGAGGACCATCGCGGGAAATTTTATGCGGTGTCCCGGGAGCCCGGCGCGGGCTTTGTCCCCACCTTGCCCTCCCTGCGTTGGGAAAGTGATTTCGCCATGATCCATGGCCGCCTGGCCGAAGTTCCCTAGCCTGATATTTTCCTGACATGACTCCCGCCATCGCCGTTCATAATCTGCACCGCTCCTTCGGTCCTCTGAAGGCGGTGAATGGCGTTTCCTTTGAAATCATGCCAGGCAGCGTGGTCGGTTTCGTCGGGGCCAACGGCGCGGGAAAAACCACCACCATGCGCATCCTCGCCACCCTGGACTACCCCACCATCGGGACGGCCGCGGTGATGGGACACAGCGTGGTGCAATATCCGGCGGAGGTCCGGCGTGTCCTCGGCTGGGTGCCGGACAGCTTCGGAACGTATGAGAACATGACCGTCCTCGAGTATTTGGATTTTTATGCCAGGGCCTTGGGTTTCAAGGGAAAGGAACGCGTGCAGCGCATCCGCGACGTGATGGAATTCACGGATCTCGGCCCCCTGCACGACCGCCTCATTAACAAAATGTCAAAAGGCCAGGGCCAGCGCCTCTGCCTGGGCCGCGCGCTCATCCACGATCCGCAGGTGCTCATCATGGACGAGCCCGCCGCCGGTCTGGACCCCAAGGCGCGGGTGGAACTGAAGCGCCTCATCCGCATCCTCGCGGAGGAGGGAAAAACCATCCTGATCTCCTCACACATCCTCTCCGAACTCGGCGAGATGTGCGATACTTTGCTATTCATCGACAAGGGCCAGATCGTTCACCACGGCACCGCCCAGAGCCTGCAACGCACCGACACCGGCATCACCTTGGTCGACGTCCAAGTCGCCGGCGATCCCGCGAAGCTCCTGCAATGGGCGCTGCTCGCCGCCCATGTGAAAATCCTGGAGGAACGGAAATCCGGCGCGCGGATCAGCATCGACAGCGGGGATCCTGAAATCATTTCCGGCGTCCTGCGCCGCATGATCCACGAGGGCCTCCCCGTGGTGGAATTCCATCAGGAACAACAAAACCTGGAGGACGCCTTTATCGATATGCTGGGCCGCATCGAGTCCGGGGAAGTCAAACCCATCGTCACCAGCACCCGCCCTCCCGCCGGCCTGTCCGTCCTGGAGACGGCGGGTGTTTCCCCCTACGTGCCCCCGCCCCTGCCACTCGGCACGCAGGCGCCGGAAAGCGCCTCACCGCCGCCTCCACCCACTCCGGTCGACCCCAAACGCTGGGGCGGCTAGCACCCCGGCCATCCCAAAAGGAAATCACGCACGGCACGGGCTGGCGATTAACTAGCTGGTTCACGCGGGAAATGCCGCCGATGCTCCGTAAAACCGAGTTAATCCGCTATTCAATTGTGCCGCTATTCCGCCAAGCCTCTATTCAGGTTCCGTCACGGTGACGAAGAGAAGCCAAGTGCGGTCCTCTGTGTTTCCGCCGGGGACGCCGGTGTTGACGGGCGGGCTGAAGGTGCTGATCAGCATGGGTTTGCCGATGATGCCGGCGGCCTGGGTGGCGGCTTTTTGGGTTTGCCAGGCGGGTTGGTGAATGTCGTGATGCAGTCCCAGTTTGAGGATGCCGAGGCGGCGGGAGGTTTCAGCGGCGAGGTTCAAATCCACCACCGTGGGCGGGTCGTCGAAGAAGGAGAGTTCCACTTCGAACTTGTCGCCGGTTTGGTGCCGGAGAAAGTCCCCCGGGGTGGGCAGGGGTCGGACGTCCGGGGCAGCGGTGGCGGGTGCGGACGAGATGTTAGCGTTGCCTGGACTGCCGGGGGGCGGGGAGGTGGGAGCTGCCGCGGGGGCGGGCAGACTCAGGGTCTGCGGCACGAGTCCAGGGCGGAAACTGGAGGCATAGGGAATTTCGACGATGCTTTGTGTTTGGGATTTCTGGCCGGCGCGGACGATGGTTAGGGAGTGCCGCTCCAGTTTCACGCCGCTGCCGGGTTTGGTTAGTTCGGAGTCCAGCCAGGTGTGGAGTTCGGCTTCTTTTGGGTGGGCGATGAGGGCTTTCCGGGCGGCCAGCGGTGGGAGGGAAAAGACTTCGACCCGCACCTGGCCTTGGTGGGGTTTTCCAACGCCGAACCTCTGATTCAAAACGGCATCCGCATTGTCCAATTGCTCGGAGGTGTTGGTCATGGTGACTTCCCACCTTCCGGGACCTTTGATAACCTTGGCTCCGGGAGCCGTGAATTCGATGCCTAGTTGCTCAAAAACCGTCATCCAATTTGGCGGCGGAACAGAAGCGGAGGGGTCGGTGGGACTGGAACCTTTGCTCAAAAAATCCTGAGGGATTTCGAAGACGCGGGTCTGCAGTGGCGGTCCCTCCGGGAGCGGGAAGCCCGGGGCCGGGGCTGCCGCTGGAGTTGGCGCCGGCATTGGAGTTGGAGTTGGCGCTGGAGTTGTTTCCGGGGCCGGAACTGGGGACGGTGGGGTCTGGGCGTGGCCAGGGAGGGCAGTCGCAGCCAACAGGGCGATGCCGGTGGTGAGGAAAAGGGGGATTTTCATGCGGCTGGGCGGATGTTAGCGAGGATCGGTCACGGTGATGAAAAGGAGGCGGTTGACGGGTTCCATGGGGCAGCCGGGTGTTGCGGGATCGACTGGCGGATTGAGGGTCCCGGCGAGGGTTGGCTTGCCTGTTTGAGTGATGATCTGGGCGGAAAGTTTGCTGGTTTCGAAGAGGGGTTGCCGGACCGCGCCGGCGGGATCGTGGCTTTCCAACCCGAGCAGGCCGACAAATTCCGGGGCCAGATTGAGATCCGCCACTTTTCCATCCTCGCTGAAGGTCAGTTCGATTTCTGTCGTCCAACCGGTTTTCACGAACGTGATGTTAGTGGGTAGGGGCGGGACGCTGGGCCAAGGCAGTGTGGGTCCAGCGGGGGTGGCAGACTGCGCGGGGGGATTTTGATTTTCTGGATTTTGGGGAGGAGCGGGTGCGGTGAGGGTGAAGGATTGAGGGATTTGCGGCAGGGAGAATCCCGTGGCGGTTGGATATTCGTCAATTTCCTCCAGCTTCGATTTCTGTCCGCCGCGCACGCGCAGCACCATCAGGCGCTCCAGTTTTACGGTGGAGTTTTCTTTTTCGAGTTCAGCACCCAGCCAATCGTAGAGGTCGGAATGTTTGGGAAATTTCCGGGTGGCGGTGCGGGATGTTTCCTGCGGGAGGCTGAAGACTTCCAGCCGCACCAAGCCTTCAATCGGGAGGATGGTTGCCTCGTTCCCTAACGCGTCCACCTCCGTGGGTTGGGGGGTTGTGTTGGCGGCGGGTGCGGCGTGGGGAGCAGGCTGTTGGGCAAAGGCGGGCAGTGCGGTGGTGAGGCACGCTGCCAGGAGTAACGGTTGGAATAGTCTTTTGGCAGTCATGGGAAAGCGATTCGACAAAGGGAAATGGGGTGCGCGCGGACGGCGCGGCGCGGAGAAGGAAACGGTTACAATTATTTTCGGAACTCCTATCAAGATTAATGCTTTGGGTTGGTTTTGGCCAATGTTTTGTGCGGCTTTGGAAATCACACCGTCGCGCAAAGCTGTTGCGGACCTTGGCCGGATGCGGCGCACGGAGGGTCGACATTTTGTCGACCACGATGGCGGACAGAATGTCCGCCCTCCGATGGTGCGGTGGTTTCGGGACTGACGGTCGAACAGCGATTCAGTTATCGCTAACAACGGCGCGGTAGTAGCGGGCGGTTCCGGCGGGCGGGGCGGGCAGGGTCAGGGTGGCGGCGGAGGCGGGGGTCAGGGGGGAGGCGTCCTGCCAGGATTGCAGATCGGGCGAGCCCTGGAGTTGATAGGACCATCCGGGGGTGGTGGAGAGTTCGATTTCCGGGGCGGGTTGGTTCAGGCTCAGGCGGAGGAACTCGGTCATGACGTTGGGGCCGGCGGGGCTGGCGGCGGTCAGCGATTTCCAGGCGGGTGCGCCGTCGGGATAGCGGCCCTCGCTCCGGTCCTCCGCCTGGGGGCCGAAGACCACGCGGTCCGCCTCCACGCCGTCCGGCGATTGGAGCACCAGGGTTTCGCCCCCGGCGCTGAGCTTGAAGGTGACATGCAGACCACTGCCGGCGGCGGGTGTGGCGACGTTTTGCTGCGATTCGCCATCCGCCCAGACGAGCAGCTTACCGTTGGCGGGGATGGACCAGCCGGAGGGGATCACAAAAGCGGTGGCGGCAGTTGCGGGGTCATCCGTGAGCCGCCAGCCTGACATGTCCACGGCGAGGGGCAGGGGATTGTGGAGTTCCAGCCAGTCCTCGAATTTCCCGTCCGCGGGATCTGTCAGGGAACTTTTGTTGTCCGCCATGAGTTCATTGATTTTCAGCGCGGGCCAGCCGGTGGTGCTGGGATTGGTGACGGTCAGTGTGGAGGAGGCCCCGGCGATGGGAGCACCGTTTTTATCAATGCCGCGGATGGTCAGGGTATTGACGCCGGGGGAAAGCGGCAGATTGAGCGTCCATGCGGTGTTGCTGGTCCAGACCGGAGTGCGGGGGATGCCGTTGACTTCTATGTATAGAATTCCGATGCCGCCCGTGCCGGTGAGCTTCAGGACTCCGTTGGCATCGATGGCCCCGGCATTGGCCGCGAAGGCGCTGACCGGCATCTGGGTCCTAACGTAGGCGGCGCGGTTGGTGATATAGCTTAAAATTCCGCTGTAGTCCTCCCCGCTGACCGCGCCGTAATGTTGGGTCCAGCGCTGCATGTAGGTGGCATTGAACACCCCGGCAACGAGGTCGTTCAGCTGCCAATAATAACGTCGGCGGCGGTCCGCCGTCGCGGTCACGACCTTGGCGATGTTTCCTCCGCCGATCAGAGAGGCGCTGGTGGATAATTGCCAGGCGCTGTCCCAGTCCCAGGGCAGGTAGAGCGCGCGGCCGTTGTTGGGTTGGAAATAAACGCGGAAATTATGCACCGCGCCGCCGGTGAAGGCGGCATCGGCGACCCCGGTCAGGGATTGGAATGCGAGGGTGCGCAGCCAGGCGTCGTTATCCAGGCGGACGTTGGCCTCCGCGTCGAATGCGAGGCCGGTTTTGGCGAACATCCGGGACATTCCCACCGCGGCGCTGTAGTCGTCCTGGTCGCGGTCCTTGCTTTGCAGCATGGTCCAGCGGTAGGCCTCCTGGTTGGTTCCGAAATCCGCCAGCTCCACATTGTTATAACCCGTGCCGCTGCCTTCGTTGCCGGGCAGCTTAACAGATTCCGGATTTCCATCCACGGTCTGCAGATTCCAGCGGTGCACCTCCATTTCGAACATCGTGCCATCGGCGCCGTCCGGATATTGCGTGTCCAGATACTCATTTTCAAAAGCGGTCAGGCGTAATTGAGCGGTAGCCGAATAACTGGATATGGGATGGATGAATTGTGTCAGGTCATCATACATGTTCGGGATGCCGCCTGCGCGTCCCGCCATGTATTTGAGAATGAGTTCGCCCTGTCCCAGCGTGGTGTGCTGGCTGCGGTCGATGGCCACTTTATCATGGATTCCCCGGAACAAATGGTCGTTGTTGAAGCGGAGGGTGAAGCCGACGCGTGCGACATTGCGTCCGACAAAACTGCCCTTCAGCCGCACGCCGGCGTCGTAATAAACCTCGCTCTCATCCGCGATGACGGTGCAGCCGAGGTATTCGTTGCTCAGCGTGTTGACGGCGGTGTGGAGGAACGTGGCGTCGGCGGGTTTCATCACAATACGCACCTTGGGCAGCGCCCCGGCGGCCTGGGAATCCTGGATCGGATAGAGCGCGCGCGACGCGGGTCCGGCGGCGGGGAAAAATCCTGTCAGGCCGGGCGCGTCCTGGCCTTCGACATAAAACTGCACCGTTCCGGAATTCTGGCCCGGGATGCTGGCGGTGAACCGGGATCCCCCCGCTGCGGTCATGGGCACCGTTTGCCAGGCTCCTCCCTGGACGGAATATTTCACCTGCATGGAGGACACGCCCTGGGGGTCCTCCGCCTCCACGGAAACGACCACTGGCTGCCCGGCTGCAGGGATGGGCGGTGTGTGCCGGAGGTTTTTGAAAGTGGGGGCGGTATTGGCCAGGGCGCGTGAATTGACGGCTCCGGGGGTGCCGCCGGTGGACACCACATTCAACAGATTCGTCCTCGGGAGGCGGTTGAAATAGAGTCGGGTGTTCAGCCTTCCGCCGCCGCTCAGCCATCGGGCGCGGAGGCTGATTTCGTATTCCCGGCCGGTTGTCAGGGTTCTGTTATTGAGGAACGTGCTTTCGATCTGATTTCCCTGGTATTCGCCCGGTCCGGTGGCGATCACGTGAAGGACATTATTGCCCGGCGCTCCGGGTTCCGCCTCCACTTTGGAAAGCCGGTGGGTTCCGAGAAAACGCCAGTGCGCCGCGCCGTCGTTGAAGCCGCCGTTTTGAATCAGGTTCTCGCTGGTGACCGTGTCCGTGAGCCTGACATCATCCACGAGGCACTCCCCGGGGCCGTCCACCAGCAGGAGATTCAGCTCATGCCACAGCGTGGGCTCGCCGGTCTGGGAAGCGTTATTGGGGCCGCGCCAGGTGAAGGTTTGCCAGCCGGATTTCGCGGATTCGTCACTGGCCGCCCAGGATTCCGGGATATTGTTATCCGCCGCCGCGTCGCGCAGCTCCAAACTGGAGCCGCCGGCGTTGGCATTGGCGGGCCAGCGTCCCTCCGATGTGAATTCCACCTCGTCCGCGGGATTTCCGGCGGCGTCCAAAAGTCGCAATTTGTCGGCGCTTTTCGACAGCTTCCCTTGCCAGGGACCCAACACGGTGGTGCCCGCCAAAGTGTGGGCCGCATTGAAAGCCGCCGGGTTTTCCGCGATGATAACATAACCTCCGGCGGGCAGTGAGGCTCCCGCCGGAAAGGTGAAACGGATTCCGCCCGCGAGCGCCCAGCCCTGCAGACCGACGGCTGAGCCGGACTTGTTATAAAGCTCCAGCCACTGCCCGGTTTGTTTGGCCGGAAGCGGCGTGAGCGCGGCCGCGGGCGGATCATACATGATCTCGTTGATCACGACCTCCTGGTGGAGCGGCACGAGATTGGGGCTGCCGGGGGTTTCGATGGATGGATAAAGCCAGGGCCCTGTTCCGTCAGGATAGCGGCCTTTCAACCTGACATCCACCAGGGCGGCATCCCACAGCGTCAGGCCATCCGGGGCGAAAAGCAGGATCCGTTGTCCGGGCAGGGAAGTATGATTGAGGCTTGCCAGGGCTCCGGGTTGCACGGTGAGTTCGGGCAGGGTGATATCCGTTATACCGAAGTCCCCCGCGGTGCGGAGGAGGCAACCTGTCAGGGTGACGGCGGCCGTTCCCGTATTCATCAACTCCAGGCGGCTGCCCGAGATTTCATTGAAGACGACCGGCGGAGGGACAGCGGCCGGCAGGGTTTCCACGGCGGTCATTTCCAAATCAAAAACCGCGTCCGTGGTGTCGATGCCGCCCGGGGCCGCGGTGAAGGCGCTGTTGTAGTGGGCGAGGATCTCGGCGGGAGTGAGGGCGCGGTTGTAGATGGCGGTTTCGTCAATGCGGCCGTCGAAATTCAGATCGTATCCTGACGAGGCACTGGAACGCCGCGAGCCGATGCTGACCGGATCCGTCATAGTGCGGAGCGTGGTGGGCGGTGTCGCCGATCCCACCGAAACCCCATTCACATAAATCCGCATGATCGCGGCGGCCTGATCAAAAACCGCCACCACGTGCTGCCAGGTGTTATTGGGCTTGCTGACGGTGCTTACAATGGTGGGCGTGAGGCTGCTGTTCCTCACATAAACCCGGTAATTCCCGCCGCTGACATCAAACGAGAATTGCTCCCCGCCGCCCGGACCTTTCGTGATGAGGCACGCCCCGGATTCCTGGGTGGCGTTGCCTTTCACCCAGGCTTCCAGGGTGAAGGCCCGGCCGGTGGTGTAGTTGAAGGAGCCATCGTCCGGGATGATCACCGCGTCATTTCCGCCCGCCGCATTCCCGCGGAAAATCGGGGCGGCGTTTCCGGTTTCGAATCCCAGCAGCGCGTTCCCGCCGACCGCGTCCACCGGGCGCGGTCCGGCCTGCGCGCGGTCCGCATCCTCGATTCCCGAATAGGTTCCGGAGAGTGTGCCGCCCGTGCCGGCCAGGTTCAGGGCATTGCCCGCGGCTTCGTCCAAGCGCCAATAACCGGTCGGTCCGGAAGCCAGCACCGCATTCGCAAAAGACGCCAGGGGACCGGCCTGGTGGACCTCCGCCGCCAGGACATTGGTTCCGTTTTTCAGGAGGGTGCCGGGCACGGTGACTTCCTGGAAAACCGGTGCTCCGAGTCGCGGGACCGAGGCCGGCGTGGTGAAGAGCGGCTCTCCGGTCGGCATGGAAATTGAAGTCAGCCTTTGTCCATTCAGATAAAAAACAGCGCCGTCATCCAGCAGCGTTTTGAGCCTCAGAACCGAGTAAGCGGCGCTTCCGGTATAACTGAAAGGCCGCCGGAAATAACTGGTGACCGGGCCGGAAACCAAAGGCGTGCGGGCCACCGCCGGGGTGGGCAACACATCGGTGCCTAACTGGAAAGCGGCATTTCCCGCGGCCCAGGCGGAGTCGTCGAAACTCTCCGCCCGCCACGCCGTGCCCTGATCGGTGCCGGAGTTTTGGAACTTCCAGGCGGCACCGGCTTCCAAAACCACACTGGATGCGGGCGGGAGAAAGGCGGTGAAATTTTCACGGCCCGGCGTGCCTCCGCTGCGCGCGCTGGTGCGCCACGAGGCGGCGGCACCGGAATTCATGAACCTGGCTTTTTTGACCAGGGACGGACCGCCGCCATCCGCCGCCACCGGCCAGTCGCCGGCGGCTTTGAAGTCCACCTCATCCATCATCCGGCCATTGTTATTGATGAGCCGCACCGCCTCGCCTTTGTTATCCAGTTTTCCCGACCACGGACCCAGCACGCCGCTGAGCCCCGTCGTTGTCAGGGCTGCCGGTTGCTCCGCGATCACCAGCAGACCGCCGGCCGGCAGGATGGTGCCCGCCGGAAGCGTGAATTCCACCCCGCCTGCCAGGCTCCAGCCGGAAATGTCCAGATCCACCGCCATCTGATTTTGAAGCTCCAGCCACTCGCCGGTGGCCGGCAGGGCGCCATCCGCCGGGTGATACATGATTTCATTGAAAACGATAACACTATCCGCCCGCGCGTGCGCGGCGATCAGTGCCAACGCCAGCAAGCAGGGCGCGGAGCGGAGTTTCATAAGGAGGAAGGGGGGGTGCCATGGGAAATGGCTGGCCCGGTTTTAGTGAAAATGGAGGCTCAACACAAGCTAAAGTCGGACGGCGGGCCACTCCCGCCGCATTCATTTCCCGGCATGCCGCCGCCGCCTCCCGCCGGATTTCCGGCACGGGGAGGCGGATGCCGCCACGGGCTCCGCGGGTGGCAGTGCCAGGCAGGCGGGGGGTAGGATTCGGTTATTCGGCTATCCGATTATGAGGCGGTTCCTGCCGATGGTTATTGCCGGCGGAGACGGTAGAACTTTTTGCCGACGGGATTTGAAACCGTTAGTTTGTTATTCACCACTCCCTGGGACAAGCTCCAGGATAGCGTCTGCAGGGTGGC
>JAQGPD010000213.1 GCA_028293305.1 Verrucomicrobiales bacterium
AGGCCATCCCCCTGGCCGATCTGGAAGCCGCCGCCGCCATTATCCAAACCTTCGATCCCCCCGGCGTCGGAGCCGAGGATCTGCGCGACAGCCTCCTCATCCAACTACGCCGCCAAGGCCGCGAGCACAGCCTGGAAAGCCGCATCATTGCCGGCTACCTCGACGACCTCGCCCGCAAACGCTTCCCGCAAATTGCCAGGAAACTTTCCGTCCCCGTCAGCGAAATCTCCCGCGCCGCCGAACACATCGCCACCCTCAATCCCCGGCCCGCCTCCGCCTTCGCGACAACCCAACAACAATACATATCCCCGGACGTCCACGTGGAGCGCAATAACGGCACCTATCAAATCGTCCTCAACGACGAACAACTCCCCCGCCTGCGCATCAGCAACCTCTATAAAGACCTTATGTCGGACTCCGGCAGCCGGGAGGAAGTGCGCGGCTACATCCGTGATAAAATCCGCAGCGGCAAGTTCCTCATCCGCTCCATCCAACAGCGCCAGCAAACGATTCAGCGCATCGCCGAGCAAATCGTCGCCCGCCAACAGGGCTTCTTCGACCAGGGTCCCTCACAACTCAAACCGATGAATATGTCCCAGGTGGCCGATGCCGTGGGCGTGCACGAAACCACGGTCAGCCGCGCCATTTCCGGTAAATACATCGCCACCCCCCACGGTGTCTATGAGTTGCGTTATTTCTTCACCAGCGGCGTCGATACCGACAGCGGCGTCCAAGTCTCCAACACCAGCGTGAAGTCCGCCCTCGCGGAAATAGTCAAAGGCGAGGACCCCTCCCACCCGTGGAGCGACGAGGACCTCGTCAAACAACTCGCCCTCCAGGGCATCAAACTCGCCCGCCGCACCGTCGCCAAATACCGCGAGGAACTCAACATCCTCCCCAGCCACCTCCGCCGCCAGTTCTAACAAAAAACCGCAACGGGCACACGGGCCGCCCCGGCCATTTTCAAAGGGCTCAGGCGCGCCCGCACTTCAAGCCACCCGCGCGCCCGTGCGCCCACATCAGTTAGTCCTTCTGCAGCCGGAAAAACCGCGCCCCACCTTCCGGCATAACCATCACCGAGCGCCCCGCACCCTCCTCAAAAACCGTCCGCCCGCTCCGGGTCCAGTTCTTCAAATCCGGCGATTCAAATAACACCCACCCAAATCCAACACCCGCACCACCGGTCCCCCCTGCCCCCGCCGGATCCACCCATTCCAAGCGCATCCCGCCACCCCCCGCCAACCGCGCGATCGTCAGCTCCGGCTTGACTCCCAAAATCGGCACCGCCGTCACCGCCACCGCCCCCATCATGACCTCCTGCCGCTGCCACAGGCTCCCCGTCCTGCCATAAATGCCCATCTTCGGCGCCTCCAGTCCTACCCACCCTGGCAATTCCAGTCCTGACAAAACAGCCACCCCGTCCAGCGCCACATCCACGCGCCCGTCCTGACTGATCCTCACATAAAGCTCCCGCCAGTTATTGTCAGGAAAAAGCTCAGCCGCCGCCATGGGAATACGCGCCAACCGCACGCCCTTCCACACCACATCCACGCCGGTCGGATCGTCCGGTCCATTTTCATAGGCATCCAGCGAAATAGTCAGGCCATCGCCCACCCCCTCCTCCCCCGCTCCCACCGGCACCCCTGCGGGAAGGTTGCCCAGATTAAAGCTGATGCCATCCGCCGCAGGATCGCTGGCCTCACTGCCGCGGAACAAAAATGTTCCCGCAAAGCCCGTCACCCGCTGGGGCCGAAGGTTGTTATCGTGGCTGATCTCATCGAAAACAAAACCGCCCGCCTGATCCACCGCCGCCGGGGTCAGTCGCAGGATTTTACCCGATTCCTCGAATGCCACCGACGCATTCCCCAAAGGAAATGAATTGAACAAAGTCACCGCGCCCGGCAACTCCTCCGGCCTCGGCATCACATTTAGAACAGCCGTTCCTGACACCGCAGTATAACCGTTATTCCAGCTCAAAACACAGCGAACTTCCGTGCCGTCAATACTCCACGCCGGGTCGTCCCCTTCCCACAGCCCCGCGCTCTCGCGGACCTGATGGAAAATCACCCTTGGCCGCGCCTCCGGTCCCCATAACACAGGTGTCAGAGTGTCCGGCACCGCTGTCCACGCGCCCCCGGGATGCCGGATCTGCCATTCCGTGGAGGCCGATTGCGCCAGCAAAAACGTGCCCAGCCCTTGCCACGGCAAGGTGTTGAAATTCGTCTGCGCCGTGAACGCCACGGTGCTCCCCGACGTCACTTTCAGACTCGACGGCGCCTCCCGGAAAATCGGATAGGGCGTCACACTGACATTGATATTGTCGATCAGGTGAGCATTGAACGCATCGCCGGTGCGCGCGCCAAAAACCAACCTTCCCTGCTCATACCGCAGAGGCGTCACGCTGTCGGAAGCAGGCACGGAGACCAGTTGATCTCCATCGAATTTCACAGACGACGCCCGAGAATACAGCTGCGTTTTGATCTCCATGCTGTGCCAATCCTCGCGATCGGTTAGCAAAGTCGCCAGTCGGTTGGGAGGTCCGGCCGTCGCATACCGACTCCTCCGGTCCGGCCACCACAACGTCAGCCCACCATCCGTTCCGTCATTGTCGAAGGTATCAAAACAAACCTTCGGCCCCATCCCGATCCCCTTTTCATCCACCGGCACCGAGGGCACGCCATCCGAAACCGTGAAGCTGAAACCATCCCCCATCACTCCGGAAGTGTTCCCGTTGAGCTTGACGGAAAATCGGATCGTCACATCCGCCGGGGTATCGCCTGCCTCCATGAAGTGAGGCAAAATCGCATCCCCCTGCGTCCCGGGCATGGAAGGCGTTAGCTGCAAACAGCCGCCACCTCCGATCCCGCGGGTGTTGGAAACCGTGGCATCCCCGCGCAGCGTCATGCCTTCCGGCACCTCGCGGTCATTGAAATCTGCCGACCAGGAATATTGCGCCCTGACCACGCCGAGTCCGCCCAGGGACAGTCCAATGCCACAGGCCGCCGACCGCAGGAACGATAAGGAAAATGTTTTCATTGCTACATCAAAGTGATTGCTATCAACTCCGCTGACTTATTTTGCCACTGGCATCACCGGCTCCATGTTCAGATAGGGCGTCACCGGCACTTCCCCGGGCGGCACCGTCGTGGGCATGGCCGCGCCCTTCGGTTCCAGACTGCGGATGTAGGCAAAGACATCGCCCAGATCGGCATCCGTCATCGCGTGCAGACTCGGCCAGGGCATGGGCGGCAATCCATTGCGGGAACGCACCATGGCGATCCATGTCGCGGCATCGGGAAAAGCCGCCACATGCAGTCGCAGATTGGAGGCATAACTTGTCCCCCAAGGCCCGCGCCATCCCAGCGGCACCCCTGTAAGCCATTCACCCTCAGGCACTTTTTCGCCTTGCTGCATAAAGCCGGGGGTATGGCAGTCATTGCATCCGGCAGTGCGCACCAGATACCGCCCATGCTCGGCCCGCCTCCTGGCATCCCCCTCCGCGGCACCGGCGGAAACGGACACCGCCGGCGCACCCGGCGCGGCAGCGGCGGAGGCCGCGGTTACTTTTCCATAACCATATTGCGTCAGGCGCGTCAGCGCGATGAGGAGGCCCATTCCAGCGATCAGATTCCAAATAAGATTTGTTTTCATATGAAGCACTATCCGCACCCCATTTCGTTTCCTTGCGGAATTTTTTATTTATTTGAAAACAATTTCCACACGTCGCGCTATCAACTAAATCCGCTCACCAATCCAACCCCATTCCCGCCAGTTGCTGCCGGATGTATTCCAAATCCCACAGCATCACCCGGCTCACCCCGCCCGCCATGGCCAGCTTTTTGCCATCGGGACTGAAAGCCAAAACCGAGTCGAAAGGCGTCAGGGGCGACTCCAGTTTCAGGATGGTGCGGAAGGTTTTGGTGTCGAAAAGCGTCACCTCATCCGGGGCGGTCGTCACCGCCGTCAGGCCTGCGGCTTCACTGGAACAGGAATAGGCCGGAACGGTCTGACAATCCCGCCGGCTCCGCACCGGAGCGCGCTCGATGTCAGGATTTTGCGGATCGTGGAACCAAACCAGGCTGTCGGTCCCCGCGATCAGGGTTTTCGAATCGCTGGTGAACCCAAACGCCGCGCGCGATGCCGTGGCGATGTGCCGCTCGGGAGGAGGATCCTGACTGAGATCCCAAAGTGTGCCGCCATTGTTCGGATAACCGGTCACCACCAGCCAGCGCCCATCCGGCGAGGCGGCCAGATGATCCGGATTGATGGAAGCCTCCAAATGCCGCTGGCCGCCATCCGACTTCATGAGCAGCACCCCCGGCTTCCGCTTGTCATTGAAGCGCCCACTAACCGCCAGGGTGTCGCCGCACCATTGCATGAAGGATGCATAGCCTGACAGGATTTTTTTCCGCGGCCCCGCCACGGTGCGGCCCTGCGCGTCCGTTTGCAGGGGGCTTTGAAACAGCCCGTCCTGCCCGCTGAAATAACAGGATTTTCCATCCTTTGCAAAAACCACGTCCCTCCATTGCTCGGGCTTGGTCGGTTCCTGCACCACCAGGGGCAAGCCGCTCTCCATCTCCCAGGCCAAAACCCCGCCATCGCCCGCCGCCAGCAACTTTCCGTCAGGACTGAACGCCATGCCGCCGAACAGGCCAAACGG